>CAZNSL010000033.1:0-14906 GCA_964574975.1 uncultured Alcaligenaceae bacterium
GCGTCGGTCCTGGTACTCGCGGCTGTTGAACACACCGAGTTCACTGGCCTGTTCGAGCCGAAGTCGGAACGGCTTCTCGACGGATTTGAGAGCAGTCTGGTCGGTGCCGCTCGTCAGGGTCGCCGGAGGAAGCGACGACGAGGCTGGTGCCGGTGACTGGTTCGCTTCCGTGTCGAGACGGTTGGCCTCGTCCCATAGACGCAGGAGTTCGAGGTAACTGGTCCCTTCCGGCGTTCCGAGACCGTTTTTCGGTTTCTGCGGGTCGGGCGACAGGTAGGCCGTGGCTGGATCGTCGAACGGCTTGGGCGGGAAGTCTGGGTTGGTCGGGTCGGCGAAGCGGGCGTGCGGGTCCGGGTAGACGTGCCACTGGTCGATCTTCCAGGGCTGGAAGGCATCCTTCTCGGTGAGGATTTCTTCGACCTGCCGGTCGGCTGCATCGCGAAAGAAACGGCGCGTGCATCCTGCGGTCACGGCGACGACGGCGGCGAGGACAAGCGACAGTGTTTGCGCGGTAGTCGGCGGCATGTTATCCCCGGACGGTGAGCGCACAACCGGAATATCCCGTTCCACCGTTATCGGCGTCAGTGTTTGCCCCACTTGAGCATGGGCGAGGACGGTTTCGGGCAGAATTGCTAAACCGCTGGCATGAACAAATCCATCGCCATCGCAACGTGGACGTTTGGGCGTATTGCTGTGGAGGCAGCAGAGAATGTGTTGGCGATGGGCGGTACTGCGCTCGATGCCGTGATCGCGGGTGCCCAGGCTGTCGAGGACGACCCGACGGTGAACTCCGTCGGCTACGGCGGTCTGGGCGACGCGTCCGGCGTGGTGACGCTCGATGCGAGCGTGATGGAAGGTAGAACATTGTCGTGCGGTGGTGTCGCCGGGGTCGAGAACGTCCGCCATGTGGCTGCACTGGCACGGCGGGTCATGGAGGCGACGCCGCACGTCTTGTTGGTCGGCAACGGTGCGCAACAGTTCGCGATCCAACAGGGGTTCCCGCTCGAACCATTACACACCGCTGCGAGCGTAGCCGAGTGGGAACGTCGTAAAGCTGAGGCGGTGCCCGGCCAACTTGTGCCGCACCCGGGAGCGGGCGGGGAAGGGGATCACGACACGGTCACAGTGCTTGCGCGAGACGTGCATGGCGACTTGGCAGGTTGCTGCACAACCTCAGGGCTGGCGTTCCGGTTAGCGGGTCGCGTTGGAGATTCACCGATCATCGGTGCTGGACTATACGCCGACAACGAGGTCGGCGCGGCCGGGGCGACAGGGGTTGGCGAGGAAGTCGTGCGCATCTGCGGTAGCGCCACGGTCATTGAGGCAATTCGAAACGGCGCATCGGCACAGGAGGCGTGCGAGGCGGCCGCGCGGCGAGTGGTCGCCACCGCGAAACGCCGTGGTGTGACGCCGGTCCACCTCGCGTTCCTGGCGCTCGACCGCAACGGCGTGCCCGGAGCGTGCTGCACGGCTGGGACGACGTTTCATTATGCAGTCGCTGTGGGCGGTGCCATCCAACTCCATAAAGCCGTCGAAGTCACTTAGCGGTCTCAAGGCGCTCCCCCGAAAGTCCGATAACAGGCGACGGGGATCGAATCGCCTCGGGGGAGGCCGCGTCGATGTACGTCGAGCACTTCGGGCTGCGCGCCCGGCCGTTCCGGTCGTCGCCGGACCCGGCTTGCTACTATCCAGCCAGTCCGCACGAAGACGCCCTGAATGCCGTCGAACGCGCCCTCACCGACGGGGAAGGGTTCGCACTCGTCACCGGCGAACCAGGCGTCGGTAAGACGCTAACCGCTACCGTCCTGCTCGAACGAACTGCCGAGCAGTTCGCTTGCGTGTACCTGACCAACGCCCATCTGAGTTACCGGGCCGACTTGTTTCAGGCGATCCTGTTCGACCTCGGCAAACCTTACGAGGGCAAGACCGAGCAGGAGCTCCGCCTCGCCGTCACCGAGGCCGTCATGGCAGGGTTTGCCGAGGGCAAGGCCACACTCGTCGTCATCGACGACGCACACCACCTGCCGCCCGACTTACTCGAGGAGCTACGACTCCTCGGCAACCTGGAGACGCGGCACGGCAAGGCCGTCCACGTCGTCCTGTTCGCGCAGCCGGACATTCTCGACGCGCTCAAGCGGCAGGAGTTGAAGGCCCTCGCACAGCGCCTCACCGCTCGGGCCGAGCTACACCGCTTGAGTCTACCGGACACGGCTGACTACCTCATTCATCATTTGCGTCTGGCGGGAGCGCGACCCGATACGATCCTACCCGACGAGCCGTTAACGCTCTTGGCCCGTGGTTGCGGTGGAGTTCCACGGCTCGCGAATCAGTCGGCTCACCTCGCGCTAACGTTGGCCTACCAGGCCGGCAACGGCCGGGTGGACGTCGAAGCTGCCCTCGAAGCGCTGCAACGGCTGGGGCTGGACGCACCCATCGACGATGCCGAACCGGCCGTCGTGCCGCAGGTCGCCGTCGGCGCTGATTCGTGGACGCCGGGTACGTTTTCCGCCCCGCCGCGGTTGGTGTTCGCGCCGGGAAAGTCGGGCTGAGACTTCCTGAGGAGACCGACGAATGGGACGCATGGCCGACTTGCTGCGCAACGGTGACCACCGGGCCGAGACCACCGACGAACCAGTCATACTCTCGGTCGATCCGCTCCCGGTGGCCGAGAGCGAAGAGAACGTACCATTTATCGAAGTCGGCGGGCCGCGGTCACCGGCAGCGACAAAGTCGCCGATTCCTACCGTAGATGCCGGCTTGCCGCGGGGGGCGTTCGGCATTCGCTTCGTGCCGTTCGCCGTCGGCAAACTGCCGGGTCGTGGTTTCGTGCCGGAACTGGTCGCCTATCACCACCCCGACCACGCCGTCAGCGTCCAGTACCGATCGCTGGTGGCGGAGGTCGTAACGCAACTACCCGGCTCCAACCCGCGCGTGCTGATGTTCGCTGGGTCGATGACCGGATCGGGCACGACCACGGTGTTACTCAACCTGGCCATCACGCTGGCGAAGCAGGGCGACACACGCGTTGCCGTCATCGATGCAAATTTCACGCAGCCGGCGGTCGCGACGAAACTTGGAATCGCGGCTGGCCCCGGCTTGCGCGAAGTCCTCGCCCACAACACGCCGCTGGCCTGGGGAGTGCAAGACACGACTCAAGCGAACCTCGCCGCACTCGCGTCCGGCAAGGCGACGACACCCGTGGAGGACTACTCTCTCGCCCCGCACATTGAGCAACTCAGACCGCGCTACGACTGGGTGTTAATCGACGCGGGCGTGTGGGGCGACGACGCGGCCCTGATGGCCGAGGGCTGCGATGCGGTGTACCTCGTCCTGCCGCAATCCGACGCGACCAAGTCCGAGACATCGGCCTTGCAAGCGGCTGTTCTCGAATCGACCGGCCGGCTGCGCGGCTGCGTACTCACACACTGCTGACGCCGTATAATGCGGGAACCCTCGACGCGAGAAAGGCCCGCAGATGCCGCTGGACTGGACGCCGTTCGTCGATTTCGTGCAACGGCACGAACGTTTCCTCGTCACCACACACGTTCGTCCCGACGGCGACGCTCTCGGCTCGTTGTTGACGCTCGCCACGGGACTCGAAGCCGTCGGCAAGTCGGCGCGGCGCGTCATCCCAAGTCGGCTACCTCCGCGTTACGACTTCATCGACCCCGAGCGCCGCATCGAAGTGTTCGCACCCCCCGGTGATGGTTACCGGGACTGCGACGCGATCCTCGTCGTCGATACCGGGACGTGGAATCAACTCGCCGATCTGGCAGCATTCGTGCGAGACAGTCGGTCCGAGACGTTCGTCATCGACCACCACGCGACGCAGGACGACCTCGGTGGCGGTCGCGTGGTGGACACGTCGGCCGAAGCCGCCGGGCGACTCGCCTGGGAAGCCGTATCGGCCCTGGGAGTCGCACTCTCGCCAGCCATGGCGAATGACCTGTTCATAGCCTTGGCCATGGACACCGGCTGGTTCCGGCATTCGTCGGTCTCGGCGCATACGTTCGAACTTGCGGCACGGCTCGTGAACGCCGGGGCGCAACCGACGCACATCTACGATGAACTCTACGAGCGCAACACGCTGGCCCGATTGCGACTGACGGGAGTTGCCCTGGGCCGCCTCACGTGCGTCACCGCTGGCCGAGTCGCGTACACCGAGGTGCATTGGTCCGACTACGAGGCGACCGGGGCAATCCCGCTCGACACCGAAGACCTCATCAATTTTCCGCGTAGTATCGGCGGCGTCGAGGTCGCGCTATTGTTCATCGAACAGCGCGACGGGGCGATCAAAGTCAGTTTTCGAGGCCGTTCGGCGAACGTTGCGGCAATCGCGGAACAGTTCGGCGGAGGCGGACACCGATTAGCGGCCGGCGCGACCTTGCCTGGCCCGCTCGACGTGGCGCGCGGCAAGGTACTCACCGCCGTGACGACCGCGCTTTCGTAGTCGAGGACCGTTTCGCCCTAAGACGACTGGCGTCTGGGCCTTGGCTACAGATTCTGCGAAACGACGCTACAATGTCGGCAATTGTGTCGTGCCCCTGGGAGTGATCCGCCATGTTCGTCGGTCCGAACCGCTTGACCTTGCGCGATCTGCCGTTGGCTGCCCGCCTCGTCTTGGCAGTGTTCCTGATGTCCGTCGGTCTCGGCTACTTCTCGGCGATGGTACAGTTGCACTTCCAACATGCCAGTAAAGGCGAGTTGATGCCGACTGTCGACGACGTGGTCCGCCACTTCCACGGCGGCACTGGGCAGCTACCAGCGAGCAAGCTGCAACTGCTGGTGGAGAACACGGCACCCGGACAAACCTTCAACGGCAGCGGCAGCATGGTGGCGGCGTTCTTCAAGAAGTCTGAGACCTGGGACGACGACATCAAGGCTCGTCCGGAGGCGGAAGTGCGCGCGGAGCGCGAGGGCGAACGTCTCGCACTGTTAGCCTGGATCCGCGACGGGGCAAAAAAAGCGAACCACGACGCCGACTCGCACCCCTTACCCCCGGAGGCCGCCAAGATTACGCCGAAGTACCTCAACGACGACAAGACGGCCAAGGTCAAGTCGATCCTCGTCGACCGTTGCGCCAACTGCCATTCCAAGGATGCGGAGGTCGAGAAGTTTCCGCTGTCCACTTACGAAGAGATCGCCAAGTATACCAAGGTCGAAGCCAACCCCGGTCGCATCGGCGAAATCAAGCTGGCACAGTCGACGCACGCCCACCTGCTGAGCTTCGCCATGCTGTTTACACTCACCGGTCTGGTGATCGCGTTTAGCAGTTATCCCGCGTGGTTGCGTGGCACTCTGGCTCCCATCGTTCTGATCGCGCAGATGGCCGACGTGAGTTGCTGGTGGCTCGCCCGTCTCGAGGGCGACACCGGCGTGATGTTCGCCAAGGCAATCATGGTCACTGGCGGCATCGTCGGACTGGGACTGATGTTGCAAATCTTGCTGGGGCTATTCGACCTGTTCGGAGCCGTCGGGCGACTCGTGCTGGTACTGCTGTGCCTCCTCGTTGGCGTGGAAGCATTCGCACTCAAGACGCGCGTGATCGACCCGTGGATGGCCGACGAGCAAAAAGCTAAGAGCGAGGCCGTCCACAAGGACGAATCGTAGCAGCACCCGCCAGACGTCTTACCTCAAAGCACGCAGAAACGCGAGCGCCCGGCGGGCCGTTTCAACGGCGTCGTGGCTGTGTCGGCTCAATTCGACGCACAGTCCCCCGTGGTAGTCGGCTGCATTCAGCCCGCGCATCATCTCGGCAAAGTCGAGGTCGCCATCGCCGAACATCAGATGGTCGTGGACCCCGCGGCGCATGTCTTCAACGTGGACGTTCCAAAGTACGTCCTTCCAACGCACGAGGTTGTCCGCTATCGGTTCGCCTTGGCAATGGAGGTGCCCGACATCTGCCGTGAGACCGAAACACGGGTGCGATACTGCGTCCGACAACACTTCGTAACGGGCCATCGTGTCGATGAACATGCCCGGTTCCGGCTCGAACGCCAGCCTCATCTCCGATTTTGCCGCCGTATTGCTGAGCGCTCGGCAGCCGTCGACGAGTCTGGCCAGGAGTACGTCAGCGGGCGCATCGTCATCGGCGGCACCGGACCAGAAACTGACGCACTCGGCTTCCAGTGCGGCCGCAAGGTACACCGCACGTTCGAGGTATTCGAGTCGGTACGACCGCAAGCGCGCATCGGTGCTCAGCAACGTCGGCTGATGCTTCCGGCGACGATCGAGGAGGAAGCGTGCGCCAGTCTCGATGACGCACTTCATTCGCGACCTCCGGAGGATCGCGCGCACGTCGTTGACTTGGGTATTGAGGAGTGGATCGAACGGGTTGAGTGCGTGGTGGTCGAGCGTCAGAGCAACGCCCTCGTAGCCGATTTCGGCAAGTAATTCGAGTGCGTCTTCGAGTCGGTGATGGGCGAAGCCGTTCGTGTTGTAGCCAATCCACATCAGGGCAACGCCTCGACGTACTCGACCTCGGCGATGCGCTGCCGCAACTCCTGTTCGATGCCCGCAATCACGGTCATCAGTGTCGCCGGACAACTCGCGCACACGGCTCCAAGGCGCAATTGCACAACCCCATCGTCAACGCCGACGACTTCGATAGCCGCTCCGTCCAGGTGCAGGGCGGGGCCGATGTCCTCGGAAAGAACTTCGCGGATCCGCGTCGCCAAGACTTCGTTCATCGCCGCACCTCTGTCAGTCTGTTTCGGGCGTCGTCGATGTCGCAATGCAACTGCTCGACCAGTTCGGCAGACGACGCAAACGGTCGCGTGCTGCGCAGCCTGGAAATGAAGTCGATGGCCAACGACGTGGCGTAGAGGTCGCCCTCGAATCCGATCAGGTGAACTTCCACCTTTCGTGCGTCGTCGCCGAACGTTGGGTTCGGTCCCACGTTCGCAGCCGCGGGCCAATCGCCAACGACGGTCCGCGCCCGCACTGCATACACGCCGTCGCCGGGCACGAGCGTCTGCGGTTCGATGAGATTGGCCGTCGGAAAGCCAAGGGTGCGCCCACGCTGCATCCCGACGCCGACTGTGCCGCGGAGTTCGTAGTGACGGCCCAGGAATTTTGTTGCCCGATCGATGTCGCCACCATCGAGTGCGTCGCGAACAATGCTGCTCGACACGATTTGGCCAGAGACCTCGAACGGCGGAACAACTGTCAGTGAAACGCCTCGCAGTCGTCCCCAGTCCGCAAGAGTCTCCAGGGTGCCGCTTCGATCCCGGCCGAAGCGGAAATTAAACCCTTCGACCACCGCTCGCGCATTCAGCAATTCACCGAGTACCCCGTCCAGGAACGCCAGCGACTCGAATCCCAACAACTCTTCAGTCGTCTCGACAACAACGACGTGTTCGGCCCCGGCGTCGCAAAGCAGTTCCGCCCGCCGGCGCGCGGTCGTCAAAAGGGGCTTGAGACGTTCCGGTGCAAGTATGGCAAGCGGGTGCGGGTCGAACGTAACGGCGACGGCCGGTCCACGAACCGTATTGGCCAACTGTCGAAGTGTGGCGACCAATGCTTGGTGACCGCGGTGAACGCCGTCGAAGTTGCCGACCGTCACCGCGCCACCACGCAGCGCCGCCGGCAGCGTCTCGCCGACAGTCCACTCCAGGATAGCCATGCCGTTCCCCCGAACCACGGGGTCAGTTCACCTTCCGTCATGATGGCTCCGCTGACCGTTGAAGTCCAGCGTCGGTGCGGGTAGTATGGAAATGCCGCACGGTCGGCTGGACGGTCGTCGCCCATTTGGGCGGAGGAAAGTCCGGGCTCCTAGGGCACGGTGGTGGGTAATTCCCACCGTCCGCAAGGACCGGGACAGTGCCACAGAAAAGATACCGCCGGTCGCTCGATTGAGAATTCATTTCTTAACTCGTCGTCCGGTAAGGGTGAAATGGTGCGGGGACCTCGGTCCCTTAATGTAAGAGCGCACCGCGGTTCGGGTGACCGGGCCGGCAGGGCAAACCCCACCGGGAGCAAGGCCAAACAGGGGGCAGGGTCGGCCCGACCCGTTACGACTCCCGGGTAGGCTGCTCGACCCGTCGGGCGACCGGCGGGCTAGAGAAATGACCGCTGCCACGGCTGAACAGCCGTGGAACAGAACCCGGCTTACAGGTCGGCCGTGCGGCACTTGCCACGGCCGTCATAACCGCTACGCACGACACGTTCGAACGTGGTCCGTTTCCGACGATTGACTCCGACTCCCTTTTCGCCTCCCGAACGAATTGCCGATCCCTTATGATGCACCGGCGCGATCCACCTCCCGCCGGGTACTCCGTCCGCGCCATTGCCTGCGTGGAGACCAGTCATGAGCCAGCGTCCGCCCGACCGCCCCGCCTCGTCCAAGACGGATTCGTCCCGCAGCCACCCGCTGCCGCCGTACCGCGTAATTCTTCGCAACGACGGCGGCTTGGAACTAATGGGTGTGGTCCGTGCCGTTATGGACCTTACGCGCCTGTGCCGCGAAGAGGCAACCCACAAGATGTGGGAATCGTACCACCGTGGCCAGTCGCAACTCCTCGTCACACATAAAGAACGGGCAGAACTGTACGTCGATCAGTTCGCACACCGTGGGATTACGGTCACCATCGAACCCGTGATGGCGGCGTAGCTGTGCTGCGTCGAATTGCTATTCGGCGGTAGTGCAATTCTGAAGTTTTTCTCGTCACACGGACGAGTCGGGCTGGCGTTTTCCGGTCCCTTGCGTCTACACTGTGCGATCAACACTCCGGCCCGACGGACCTGGCCGATGGCAGCCTCACGGACGAGGACCAGCCCGTGTACATTCGGCGTCTCGTCGTCGCCCTCGCAATCGTCGCGGTCCCCGTTCGGGCGACGGAACGCGACGCGATCATCCTGCGTTCGACGGACCCTGTCGAGACGCTATTCGCCGCTACGAACTTTGCCGCCTCGGGCCACCGGGGAGTGTTCCTGCTCGACACGCCTGCTGCGGTCGCCGCGAACCAACGGTATCTCGACGAGTTCAAACCCGCCCGCGTAACCACAGTCGACACTGCCGAAGAAATCCGGCACCTTCTCTTCCCAAATGTCCTGGGCGTCGTGGTGCCGCCTTGTGCTGACCGTCGGCAATTGCTCGCCGCGGCCGGGCAGGCCGTGGCTGCCCGCCGCCCGCTTTACAGTCGCAAGCTCGGCGATCGGTCACCGACGAATGAACGCGAAACCACAGTGTCGGCTTCCCGCGAGTCCGTTGAAACGCTCGTCCTCGTCAATCCTTCGGACAACGGCGTTTCGTCGCTTGCGCCACTGGTCGCGGCGAGGCATCGCGGCGTTGTCCTGACGACTCACGATGCGGGTACCGATGGCACGGCCGTGGTGAAGGCGGCGCTCGCCAGGCCCGAGTATTCCAAGGTGGACAACCTCATCATCCTCGCTCGGCCGGAATCGGTTCGCGGCGAGACGCGCGCTAATCCCGCCGCAGGGAAAGATGCGGTCATCGACATGGAGCCATTCACACCGACCGGTCGCGAACCATTCACGTTGGCCACCGGCCGGCTGTTTCATGCCGACCCGGGCATCGTCGCGCTAATGTTAGCGCGAGCCCGGCTGTTGCCGTCGGCCGGGTCGCGACGGACCGCGCTGGTCGCATCCAACCCGGGCGGCAGCCTCGAAATGTTGGAAGCGCTTTCGCGTACCAGCGCTCGCGAACTCGCGGCCTGCGGCTACGAAACGACGGGATTGTACGGCGACCAGCTTGGCCCCTCAGGCGTGCGCCGCCGGCTGCCCGGTTGCGATCTGTTCCTTTGGGAAGGACACCACAACACAT
Source organism: uncultured Alcaligenaceae bacterium (assembly GCA_964574975.1). Classification (GTDB taxonomy): domain Bacteria; phylum Planctomycetota; class Planctomycetia; order Gemmatales; family Gemmataceae; genus JAXMAS01. Next base: position 9,785 of record CAZNSL010000033.1, read on the forward strand.
TGATGAAAGACTGGCGTTTCGCGGATTGGCACGAGCCTCTACGGCCGTCGGTGATCGTCCTCCAGAGTTGCCTCGCGTTAAACGAAACCAAAACTGGGCAGCTCTTCGAACGCGGTGCGCTCGCCGTCGTCGGAACATCGAGCCGCACTTACTCGGCATCGGGTGGGGCGTTTTCGCTAGCGTACCTCGACGCGCTGGCGTACGACGGCCGAACACTCGGCGGGGCTTTGCGTCAAGCGAAGAACTTCCTCCTCGCCTACTCGCATCTGAAGGCGAAGCGTCTCGGCGCAACGACGCTCTCCGGGGCCAACGTCCGCGCCGCCTGGGCGTTTTCGCTGTGGGGCGATCCGACGCTGATGTTGCCCAGCCCAAACGCGCCTCCGGTCGATGCCGTTGCGTGTCGCGTTGAGGGCGACGCGTTCTTTCTGCACGTCCCTGCGGAGACTAAGGATGCTCCGGGCGGTGGGAAGTATCGAGTACCCTATCGGCCGAATACTCGCCTCGCTGGACTGGTCAAAGCAGGCGGCGAGGATGTCAAGGAACTCGTCGCACTGGTCTTTGCGGAGGTCGCGCTACCGCACGCGCCACGCTGTGCCGAGCCGACGTTGCACACGAAGTTGGCCGACACGTCGTGGGCATTTCTGTGGGACGGCCGTCGGAGGGTCGGCTACCTGATCGCCGTCCCGAAGTCTGGGGCACACGAACTGAAGTTTCGCGTCGAATGGCATGCCGCTGTTCGTGGTGATGTTGCCGTCGAGCGACGGTGAATTCAGGAGGGACGATGTCGCGTACCCGCCTCTGCGTCCTCGCTGCCCTCGGATTCGCGACAACGTCCGTTGCGGTCGTGGTCGCGCGTCGAGCGGCGATCGGACCAAACGGGGCGGTGCCGCACGGGCCGGACACCTGGACGGTGACTATGCGCGTCGCGTGTCGGTCGAACGGCGACGCTCGTATCGTGACACTTGGCCCCGTCGATACGCCGCGTCAGCGAGTCGTCAACGAATCGTGTTGCGGCGATGGATTCGTAGTCACACATGCGGGTCGTCGCGCCGAGCGACGCACTGTGGTCTGGAGTCAGGGGTCCAATGCGCTACCGGGACCCGTCAACCTTCACGTCGAATATACAGTGACGCTCCCGGTCGCGCGAACAGTCGCGGTCGCCGAACCGACAGGCGACGCACGACCGAACGACCAGGAAAACGTGCGCGGTGTGCCTGGGAACGAGTCGGACGCTGCGGAAATCGCGGCAACGGCTCGCACGCTGGCGGACGGGCTGGGCAGTTCGACTGAAGTGGCCGAGGCGCTTTACAAGTTCGTCGAACGCGAAATCGCTGGTGAGCCAGGTATCGTCGGGGCTGCGGTTGGGGCCGTGGAGTGCCTCCGCGCCGGGGCCGGCGACGCGGCTGCCAAATCGCGCCTCTTGGTCGCACTTCTGCGCAACCGCGGCATTACGGCCCGCCTCGTCACTGGATTGACGCTCACCAACGAAGTCGAGCAGTTGCTCCATACCTGGGTCGAGGCGTGGGTCGGCGAGAGCTGGATGCCGATGTGTCCGTTCTATCACCACTACGGCCAGGTTCCGCGGACGTTTCTCGTCTTCGGCTACGGTGATGTTCGCGTCGCCCACGGTCGCAATGTCCGAAACCTGAGTTGTGCGTTTCATGTCGCTAGGCTTCCGGCAGCCGCAGTCATTCCGGCCGACGCTCCACGTTGGCAGCGGCTTTTGGCTCAACTCTCGCTGTATCACCTTCCGCCGGCCGAGCAGCATCTGGCTGAAATACTCCTGCTATTGCCGGTAGCGGCCCTCATCGTCTGCATCTTTCGCAACGTCGTCGGCCTGCCGAGTTTCGGCACCTTCGCGCCGGCGCTCGTCGGCATGGTGTTCCACCAGGCGCAGGGTGGTGCCGGAATCGCGGTGTTCCTCGGACTGATCCTCGTGGGTTGGCTCTTGCGGCGTACGCTCGACCGCTTTCACCTGCTCCAGGTTCCGCGAACGGCGGTGATGCTCAGCATCGTCGTGGCGCTCCTGATCGTCGTCCTTATCGCGGCGCACCAGTGGCATATCTCCGTCGCAAGCGCGGTGTCGCTGTTCCCGGTCGTCATACTGACCGGGCTGATCGAGCGGTTCTGGACTCTCGACGAGGAAGACGGTGCCGGCCGGTCATTGACGGTGCTACTCAGTACGCTTCTCGTGTCCGCCGCCGTGGCCGTGGTGGTGGGCGTTCCATGGCTTGGGGCGATGCTACTGGGCTACCCGGAAGTACTCTTGCTCGTAGTCGCGGCGCAACTACTGTTAGGTCGCTACACCGGCTACCGTCTGTCGGAACTCGTACGGTTCCGCGAACTCGTGAGTGAACCGCCGCCCGAGGTATTCGTCGTTCGGCAAGCATTGCGTTTCCGGCGGTTCTAGACGAGGTGGCCGACTATGAACTGGTTCGCGGTCGCCCGCCAACTACGCCAACGAGGCGTCCTGGGCATCAACCGGCGCAACGCCGAGTACATTCTTGCCAACAACCCGAGGTTGGCGGTCGCTACGGTGGACGACAAGCTGCGCTTGCATCGTCTTTGTGCTGCTATCCAGGTCCCTACACCCCAGGTGTACGCCGTTGTCGAACGGCACTCGCAGCTTCGTCGAATGCCCGACTTCTTGTTCGGTCTCGACGGCTTTGCGATCAAGCCGAACCGCGGGTCGGGCGGGCGAGGAATCGTGGTGGTCGACGGTCGCGACGGCCCTGGCTTTACTTTGCCAAGTGGCAAACGACTGGATGTTGACGGCCTGCGCCACCACATCGGAGAAGTGCTGGCAGGACTGTATTCCCTCGGTGGCCGGCCCGATGTGGCCCTTGTCCAACAGCGAGTGCGATTGCACCCGGCGTTTGTGCCGATCGCATACCAGGGCATCCCCGACGTGCGGGTCGTGGTCTATCGCGGCGAGGCGGCGATGGCCATGTTACGGCTGCCGACCCGCGAATCACGCGGTCGGGCGAACTTGCACCAAGGCGGCATCGGGGTGGGCATCGACCTCGCTACGGGGCGCACCGTCAACGCGGTTCGCGGGAACGGTTCCGTTAGCGTCCATCCCGATACCGGTGCGTCGCTGGTTGGCCGGGTCGTGCCAGAATGGCCGACCGTGTTGACGATGGCTTGCCGGGTCGCCGAGGCGGTCGGTTTGGGTTACAGCGGCGTCGATTTCGTTCTGGACGCGGACGCCGGTCCGCTGCTTCTCGAAGCGAACGCACGGCCTGGCCTCGCCATACAAGCGGCGAACGCCGCCGGACTTCGACAACGTCTCGACGCCATCGACGCCCGCAGCACGGCCACGCCTCCAACTCCCACAGCGATTCGAGCCGCATGATGGCCATAGGGTCCTGAGCTTTCCTCCGCCGGTACATCTTGCGCCACTTCCGCCGTCCGGGCCGAGTTTCCCGGATCGACCCATCATCCCGAACCTACCGAACGCCGATGCTACGGGAGACACGTAGCGCTCGGACGTCGGTCCCCCACTGATGTCCGCCGTTCGCGCCGGGTAGGAAGCTCGGCCAACCGCTTACCAGGGGCTTGACAAGGAGTGTCCAAAATGAAGGCCCGTTGGGCGTTCGGATCGCTGGCCATCTGCCTGGGCCTCCTCGCTCAGGTTCAGGCCGCCGATCCTGTCGTACAGGTCCGGCAGACCTACCCGGTCTATCCGCAGCAAAATCAACCCTGCCCGCCCCCTCCCGGTTGGATGCCGGGCGGCCCGCCCCGGTACATGCCCGGCGGGGTGCCAGCCATTCCCGCGATGCCAGGTATGCAGCCCGCGCAACCGAGCCAACCTGGCGCAGTCCAACCGCAACAGCCGGGCACAACCCAGCCGCAGCAGCCGAGCACAACCCAGCCGCAGCAGCCGGGCGCACAGCCTAATGCGGCCGACCAGAGCCAAAACCAGAACCTGAATCAGCCGCAGATGGACCAGGGTCAGAATCAGGGCGATAACGGCTTCTCGCAGGCCCCGCTCGCCGGTACCGGCGGCGGCGGCTCGAACCCGAACATGATCGGCGACCTCGGGGCCGGTTCGTACATCTGTGGCATCGTGTCGTTCCGCGAGTCCATCACCCGCGACGTGATCGTCACGCTGCCGAGCACGGGCACGAACGGCGGCACGCGTACGGTGCGCGTCCCGCAGACCATCGTCCGCGTGTCGACGCGCAAGACGCTGATTCCACAGGTCGGCCGTGGCGCGTTCAAGATCGCCGACAACGAAAGCCCGCGGCCGTTGGACCGCGTGTTCATCAACTACAACTACTTCGACAACGTGTTCATCCCTGGCGCGCCCGGATTCAACCTGAACCGCGAAACAATCGGCTTCGAGAAGACGTTCCTGGGCGGCGACGCCTCGATCGGCATGCGCTTGAACTTCCTTCAGTCCACGGGCAACGACGACGGTTCGCTTAACACAAGCGACTTCGGCGACATGACTATCATTACCAAGTACGCGTTCATCAACGATCGTTCGACCGGCAACGTGCTGTCTGGCGGTCTGGCAGTCACCGCCCCAACCGGGCCGGACGCCGTCATGCCAGATGGCACGGTTCTCCATCCGACGTTGCTTCAGCCGTACACCGGCTACATCTACAACCTCGGCCGGCTGTACGCGCAGGGCTTCTCGTCGATCATCGTCCCGAGCAACTCGGCGGACGTGACGCTATTGAGTCTGTCGAACGGTGTCGCTTACCGGGCGTATCAGGCACCGGATACTAGCGACGCGTTCCTTCGGTTCATCGTGCCGTCGCTCGAAGGCCACGCGACCATCGCCCTCAACCACCGCGGGCTCGACTCCGGCAACGTCGGCTTCGCAGACCTGTTCGTGGTGACCAGCGGTATTCACATTGGTTTGGGCGACAGTTCGGACATCACCGCGGCTCTGGCGATCCCCCTGACCGGTCCGCAGCCGTACGATATCGAAGCGGTCGTCCAGTACAACTACCGCTTCGGCGCGTCGCGCAACCGCCCGGCCGGCGGCTACACGCCGACGCTGGTCGGTTCGTACTAAGTCGATGTGGGTAGTAGACAGAGAGTCGGGGGGGGGGGGGGTAAAGCCCAAGAAAAAGAGACACCACAACGAGAAAGTCAAAAAAAAAGAACA
>CAZNSL010000034.1:0-1822 GCA_964574975.1 uncultured Alcaligenaceae bacterium
GCGTATGGCCGATGCCGTGTTGGAAGGCCGCGCTGCCTTACCGCCCGAGCAGCAGACTCCGCTGCGCCGGCCGCCGGTGCAGGCCGCACCGCCGGCGAGCAACGGCACACCTACTGCGGCGAACCCCGCGCCGTCGCCGGCCGTCGTTCAATGAAGACAAGGTGGTGAAGTGGTGGGGTGGTGAGGTGGTGATACACAACCTCACCACCCTACTACCGCGCCACCTCACCATATGGAGAATGCCGACCGATGAGCATCAACGCCGCCACCGTTAACGAGCTACGCAAGCGCACCGACATGCCCATGATGAAGTGTAAGGCCGCGCTGGAGAAGGCCGGCGGCGACCTCGAAAAAGCAGTCATGATCCTGCGCGAGGAAGGGGCCAAGTTCCTTGGTGGTGACAAAGGCACGCGCGAGACAGCTGAGGGGCGAATCGGGGCATACACCGACAACAAGTCGGTTGGAGCCTTGGTCGAATTGCGCTGCGAGACCCCCTCGGTCGTCAAGAACGACCGCTTCGTCTCGCTGTCGAACGACCTCGCCAAGCAAGTCGCGCTGACTAAGCCAAAGGATATCGACGCGCTGATGGCGTCGAAGTTCGTCGACGAGCCCTCTCGCACCATGCAGGAGCGGTTGGCCGACGTGGTCGGCCTGATCCGCGAGAACATGCGCGTCGCGCGGTTCGACCGCGTGGATGGCCTGGCCGGCGAGTACGTCCACCACGACGGCACCGTTGGCGTCTTGCTCGCCGTGAAGGGCGACGGCAGCGATCCTGCCCTGCTTCGCGATGTCGCCACGCACGTCGCCGCCCTGCGGCCCGCGTACGTCCTGGCGAGCGAGCTTCCGGCCGAGGTAGCCGAGCGCGAAAAGGCGTTCGCCAAGCAGCAGGCCGACGAGCAGGCGGCGGGCAAACCGGCGAATATCGTCGAAAAGATCGCCGAGGGCAAGTACAGAACCTGGCTCGGCGAGAACGTGCTGGTCGACCAGCCGATCGCCAACCAGATGAAGTACGGCAAGAAGACGGTCGGCGAATTGCTCAAGGCTGCCAAGCTCGAAGCCGTGAAGTTTGTCCGCTACAAGGTCGGCGAAAAATAAGTCACTCGCCCACCGGTTTCCACCGGTGGGCTTTCCGAATTCCCTGATGTCAGACGGGTGGGACGATGCCGCACACGAAGAGTGCCGAGACGCGACTCCGCCAGAACGAGAAGCGCCGGCTGCGCAACCGCGCAACCATGAAGACGCTCAGGGGGCAGGTCAAGAAGTTCCTGGCCACGGCCAAGGACGGTAGCCCCGAAGCCAAGGCCGCCGAGTTCAAGGCCGCGATTCGCAAGCTCGACAAGGCCGCGGCCAAGCGGGTGATCCACCCCAACGCCGCTGCGCGGAAAAAGTCGCAGCTCGCGCGAAAGCTTGCGGCCACGGCGAAGTAGTTCAACTTGAGCCCGACGCGCAAGCGAGGCTAGGCCTCCCTCGCTTGCGCGTCGGGCTCGAGGGCCGTCAACCGAACCTCGTATCCAGCGCCCGCGCGTCGATGCGCTCGCGCATTAGTATCGTCACCCAAGCTTCCGCCTGCCCCCGCGTCAGTCCGCGTTTCGCCACGCACGGTAACGACGCCAGCATCGCCTCGGCGGCCGCGCTGTCCACGACCAACTCGACACAGATCATCCGCACCAACTCCGCACGCGCCGACAGCGGGAATCGCGTTACCTCGACGCAATGGTCCGCCGCGGCCGGTTCGCGCCGGTACAGTCGCTCCAACTCCGGCAGCCCAGTGACGGCCGTCACGACATCGCCGGCCGCGAGGCGGCGATCGCCCTGGCGATCG
>CAZNSL010000034.1:1832-8594 GCA_964574975.1 uncultured Alcaligenaceae bacterium
CGGCCGGTTTGCCGTCCGCCGTCCGCACGGCCACCGGCATCACGCCATAATCGATCGCCACTGCCCGCACCGTCTGCCCCTCCAGGCACGGGTCGCCTGGAGACACTACTAGGTCCACGACCAGGAAGAGCCGCCCGCCGATGCGCACCACGCTCTGGACGCGGTCGCCGAAGAGCGCGGCCACGAAGGCCGGCGCGGCCAGCGCCGGCAACGATAGCGCGAGCCGCACGTTCGCCCCCTCGCGCAGGGCATCGGCGAATTCGGAATCGGATAACCGCACGACGACTCGCGACTCCGGGTTCATCTCCCGCACCAACAGCGCGACCTCGACGTTGGCCAATTCGTTGCCGGTCGCGGTAACGACCGCGCGGGCCGAACCGACCCGCACCTGCCGCAATACCTCGACGACCGTCGCATCGCCAACGAGCACGACGGCCCCGAGCCGGCGAGCTGATGCGATGAACCGCCCGTCGCGCGACGCCTCGATGGCGACCACCTTCTCGCCGGCCTTCAACAGTACCTCGACGACGCGAAAGCCGACGTTGCCGAGACCGCAGCAGACCACGTGCCCGCCATCGGGGATACGGCGCGTCTCAAATGCCGCTCCGAGCCGGGCGCGCAGCAGGTATTGCGTCACGATGGCGGTAAATGCCGCCGTCAGGGCCGCCCCAGCGATACGCAGCCCGCTGACAAACGTCTTCATCCAGCCGGGGTATGTGTCGGCCCGCAAGTCGGCGGCCGTGGCGATTACGCTGACCGCGTGGTAGAGAGCGTTCGCCCAGTCGTCGCCGGCACCATAGTGATACACCACTGTGCTGGCGACCAACACCGCGACCAGCACAGCCGTTGCCACCTTGACCGAGAGTTCCACATCGACAAACGCACTGGCGAAGCTGCGGAGCAGTCGCCGGAGACTCGCAAGCCGAAGCGCGGGAATCGGCCCTGTGTCGTCGGTGTCCAAGAGGTGCGCGACCTCGCGCGGTGCGCCGCAGACGACCAGCCGCTCGCCGGCTTGCAGTGTCGCGTGCGGTGGCACTTCGAGCAGGTACGCACCTTCCCCAGCAGGCGGCAGCAGCGCCAGCGGCAGTAAGTCGTGATGATCGGCCACGTCGCTGACGCGGCGGCCAGCGAGCGGGCCGTCGTCCTCGACCGGCAGCGCCGCGATCTGCCGCGGGCCATCGGGCAGTTGCACTGCGCCGAGCATCTCGCCGGCTAGCGCGGTCAACGCCAGGATCGGCGCTCCGAGGGCCGAGACCGACAGAGCGTAGGTGTTAGCGACAGCTTTGCCGAGCCGCGGCACCAGGTTTTGGTTGAACGTGCGGACAACGATGCGCGTCGAGGGGTTCAACCGGCGAGCGGTCAGCGCGGTGGCGATGTTGACGAGGTCGTCGCTGGTGCAAACGATGACGCCGCGAGCGCGCTCGACGCCCGCCTCGCGCAGCAACTCCGCGCTGCGGCAGTCGCCCGTCAGACCACGGATGCCGAGCGGAAGCTCTCCGGGATCGAGTCGTGCATTGACGACCACGGCCGTCAACTTCGCGGCGATCAAGTAGTCGAGGATGCGCTTGCCGACGCGCCCGAGTCCGCAAACGATGACCGGCCCGTCCATCCGCCCTCCCTTCCCCGAACCGTGGTATGGTATGAGGGGAGACCGTGCGATGGACCTCGACGACAAGGTGTGCTACTGCTTTCACGTCACGCGGCGGAAGCTCGTCAACTTCGTCCGCCGCGAACGGCCGCGGGTGCCGAGCCAGTTGTCGCAATGCGGCGGCGCAGGTACCGGCTGCGGCTGGTGCATACCGTTCCTCAAGCAGATCCACCGGCAAGAGTGCGAGGGCACTGCGAACGAGTTGGACGTACTGACGCCGGAGGAATACGCCCGGCGACGCGGCGAGTACGTTCGCGCAGGCGGCGGCACTCCCCCACCGGGGGCGGAACCGCTCGCGTAACGCTTTTGCGAATCGCCGCGAATCGAAGTCACGCCGCCTGCTTCACGGCCGCCGGCAGATCCTGCCCCTCGGCGTGCAGCCAGACGTTGAGGATTAGCCGTTCGTAGCGCTCGAGCATGTCGTCGTTCGTCAGATGGCACTCGTAGACCGCCCGCGAACACGCGCCCATCTTGTGCCGCAGTTCGTCGTCGGCAAGCAACCGCTCCAGGTGGGCCGCCAACTGCCGCGAATCGCCCATCTCGAACCGCAACGCATTGCGGCCCCAAACCACCTGCTCGTTTGCCCCACAGCAGGGCGTCGTGACCACCGGCAGACCGAACGCCTCGGCCTCCAGCATCGATCGACTGAATGCCTCGACGTGCGACGCGCACACGAACACGTCGCTGGACCGCCAGTACGGCCGCACATCGTTCGTTTCGGGGATCAACCGCACGTAGTCGTGCAGCTTCTCGCGTTCGATGATCGCCTTGACGTAGTTGAGGTATGACAGGCTCGTCTCGCGCACGCCGACGAGGTAGATGCAGAAATCCGTACGACCGCGACGGCGCAGCAGCGCGGCTGCCTCAACGAGCGTGTGTTGGCCCTTGCGCTCGCAAACGGTGCCGACGGCGACGATGCGCTTGCGGCCGGCCGGACCCGGCACGAGGCGCTTGGCCTCCTCGCACGACACGTTGCGGATGTACTCCTCGATCGCGGCCGCTTCCAGACCGTTGTGGATCACCTCGACGGAGTGCCGGCGGTCGGCGTAGTCGAACAGCCGAGCCGTGTCGTGCGAGGCGATCAGCACGCGGTCGGCCAGCGTGAACGCCGCCAGGCAGCGGACCAGTGCATAGGGCGTGTGCAGCACGCGCATCTGCGCTGGCGTGTAGCTCTCGTGAATGATCCACACGCTCGGCACGCCGGCGCGGTGTGCCGCCTCCACGAGCGGGAAGTTGCAAAGCGTGTTGGCGACGACGACCTCCGGCTTCAGTTCGCGAACGACCTTGGTCGCATACTCGACCGTGGCCGCATACTCCTTGGCCTGCCACTTGGCGGCCAGGAACAGGTGCGCATGGGGCATGTCGCCGACGTGGACAGGAATGCCGGCCTCGTCGTAGAGTGTTCGCCCCGGCCCGTCCATGGGCGAGAAGACGCACGCCGCGACCCGGCCGCGCTTCTGCAAGCCGTCGGCGATGTCGAAGAGATAGCGCGGTGCGCCCTCCGCTGCATTCAGGTTGTGGGCCGCGAACAGCACTCGCCGCGGACCACCGGGCGGCAGTTCCGGGGCGTGCGGGCAAGCGGTCGCAGGCGCGAAGCCGAAGCGATGCGACAGGTTCGGGTTGTAGTAACGGTCGCGCTCGGTGCCATACTTGCGGGCCAGCGCCAGCACCGCCCGCGGATCGTCGCGGGCCGGCTCGGGGCCGTGGTCGCGGAACTCCGCCCCGGCCACCTGCACGTTACGCAGTCCGGCCCGTTCGAATCGGCGGCACATGTCCACCGCCGCCAGCGAGTCGGGGAACGTCGCGGCGTCGAAACCGCCGACGGCGAGGAACGTCTTCCGGCGGACGAGCATGCAATCGCCAGCAACGGCCGCGACGTTGCGCGCGACCTCGGCCTGGAAATAGTAACTGACGGCCTCCGGAGCGAGGCCGGCGAACGCGCGGGCCGGTGCGGTCTCGTCGTACTGGTTCAGCACAACACCGGCATCGCGCACAACGCCCTGCGCATCGATCACCCGCCCGCCGACGCAGCCGACGCCCGGCAGGTTAGCGTAGCCGACCAAGCGCGACAGCCAGCGCGGCTGACGTACTTCGTAAGTCGGTGCGACGAAGCAAACGTACTCGGCGGTCGCACCTGCGACGAAGTTGTCGAGCGCTTCCGAATGCGACACTCCGGCAGCGCGAACCATGTCGATGCCTGCCTGTGGTGGCAGCCCATTCGTCGTACGGTCCAGAACCGTGACTCGGAACGTCTTGTAGCTCGTCTCTTCGACGACCGATGCCAGGCACAGCGGATCGAGCGGTGCGTCGTCGGCGACAGGGACGACGACCGCCACGGCCGGCCCTTCGTCGGCGAATTCGAGCTGGTGGATCGGCAGCTTCAGCCGCTCGGCCACTGGCGGCTGATACGTCGTCGCCGGTACTCCGGTACGAGACAAGTGATCGGTCAGGCCGCGTTCGACCGACGTAAACATCACCGGCTTGACGGCCGCCACCGCCGCAGTTGACGTGGGCAGCGAACGCCAGTGATATAGCACCCGCGGGATGTGGTGGACGCGATCCGTCGACTCGATCGCGCGCAGGAGCAGGTCGTAGTCCTGTCCACCCTCGGTGCCGGGGCGAAAGCGACCGGCCGCCTCGAATAGCGAGCGGCGCATGCAGGTGAAGTGGTTGACGTAGTTGTACGACAGGAACAGCTCCGGCGACCAATCGGGCTTGAATTGGGGGTCGTAGCGCCGACCCGTCGCATCGACCTTGTCCTCGTCCGAGTAAATCAGGTCGGCGTCGGCGTGCTGCTGGAGCAGTTTGGCGTAGTGGTACAGCGCATCGGGTTCGAGGAAGTCGTCGTTGTCCATGAAGCAGATGAACTCACCGGAGGCCTGCGCTGCAGCCGAGTTGCTAGCGTGGCAGATGTGCCCGTTGCGCGGTCGGAAAGTCACCTTGATCCGCGGGTCGCTGGTCAGGCTTTGCAGATACTCGTGCAACTCCGGCTTGGTTGAGGCGTCGTCGGCAAGACATAGCTCCCAGTGTGGGTAGACCTGAGCCCGCACCGACTCGACGGCCGCCTGAATCCAGCACACCTCGACGTTGTAGACCGGCATGACCACGCTGAAGGTCGGCCGGTAGCGGAAGCCGACGAGAGTCGACTCGTAGGCGGCCCGACGGCGCGGCGTCAGCCGAGTGTTGGCGACGTAGGCGTCGTAAGCGGAGCGGTCGGGTCGGCACGGCTCGGCCCACAGCGAGACCGGGTCGCGGCCCGGCGGGGCCGGCAACAGGTAGTAGACGTTGGCGACGATTTGCTTGCACCAGCGCACCCACTGCCGCGGCGACAGGAAACTCGGTCGCTTGAGATTGGAGCGCACCAACCGGGCGGCGTAGCGCAGCCGCAACAAGGTCTTGCCCTTCGGTGGCAGCATGGTGAGCTTCGGCTCGGCATCGCGGACGTGGATGTCGGCGAGGTAGCGGTCGTACAGCGTCGTCGTGCCGTCCGCCCCGCGCAGCGACACCGTCATCCGCTGTGCCCCGGTTTCAACGATGAGTTGCACGTCGAACGTCGTGCCGGACGGTTCAAGCGGCTTGACCGGCAGCCAGACTTTGAGGACGCCATCGTAGGCCACCTCGACGCGCGCGGCCGTGTCGTAGGCGGTTTCGGGGAGCATGCCGCCGATCCAGACCATCGGCAGGCCACTATACGGCTCGGTGCCACGCTCGGCGGCGACGAAACTCACCGGGGTAGACTCGTCGGCGGCACTCATCGCAATCCCCCTTCCGGCACGGGCGAACCCGGGCGACCGTCGGACGCGGGCGGCGGCCCGCTGGTACGTTACCCACACCCGCAGCCGCGGCAGCCCGGCGCGGACGCACACCATCCACAGGTGGGCCAGCAAGCGCTGTCCCAACGGCCGCGGCGCAACCCGGCATCGGGCTTGAAGGTCACCGGCGAATGCCGAGGCAGCCGCCGTCGCGGGCCGCCGGATGGCTCGCACGAGCGACGGCACTGTCGCCCCAGCGGCCGACTGGCCCGCCGCCTTGGCCTCCCGGACGCGCACGACACCGACTGGGATATCGGCCGTGCCTCCGCCGACGTACTTCGCACGGAGCGTCAGTGTGTGGTTACCCACGTCGACGTTCGCACGGAGCAGCCCCGTGAAACCGGACCACGCCCGATGCCGTCGCGGGTCGTTCGCATCGCTCATCGAGCGCACCAACTCAGGCCGGTGCTGGCCATACAATTCGACCCGCTGACACCGCTCGCCGAGGATGAACTGCACGCGGCTTACCGTCCGGCTGGCGTCGAAACACCAGCCCGACACCACGACGGTCGCCCCCCGACCCACATCGACCACGTTCCCGGAGTTGTCCAGACTCGCGCGCAGCCTCACACGGTCGCCGTGCGACAGTAAAGCAGGCAAAACGCGCGGCTGTGGCAAGCGCGCCGGCATGTCCGTCCTTAGTCCAAGTACAGTCCGTATCCGCGCCCATACGCGGAGGGCCGCCATGATACAAGCCCAACCCCCGCTGTGTCTGCGCGGGTCGGCGTCCGTACAATGGCTGCATGTTCCGCCGATCCCGCGCCCGTGAGGTGGCGCTGCAATGCCTGTTCTGGCGCGAGGCCGACGGCCCGCGCGACGCAGAGGCCACGAAACGCTTCGTGCACGAGCGACTGCGCGACCCGCTCGCTGAGCCATTTTGCTGGCGGTTGATCGACGGCGTCGAGGCCCGCCGCGCCGAGATCGACGCTCAATTGGCCAGCGCGGCCGAGAACTGGCGGCTGCCGCGGATGGCGGCCGTGGACCGCAATGTCCTGCGCATCGGTGCCTTCGAGTTGCTCGACCCGTCCGTGGAATCGCCGCCCGCCGTCGCCATCAACGAGGCGATCGAATTGGCCCGCCGCTACGGCAGCGCCGATTCTCCCAAGTTCGTCAACGGCGTTCTCGACAAGGTTCACCGCCAGCAGACGCGCCAGCCGGACGACTTATCGAGTCTGGAACCTCTTTCGCCGAGTGCCGAATCCGAGTGATGCCCGCGCGTCAGCCGTTCACCCTGTTGTGCCAATCGCTCGCGGCCGCACCGTCCGGGCGACTGGATGTCGCGGCTGGACCCGGACCGCCTGT
>CAZNSL010000034.1:8604-14818 GCA_964574975.1 uncultured Alcaligenaceae bacterium
CCCTTGGGGTCCGGCTGGAACAGCTTGGCGGCGTCGTCCTCCTCGCCCGACTTGGGCGGGCCGACCTGCACGTCCATTCGACGCACAGCGACGGTGCATACACCCCGGCCGAAGTCGTTGACCTCGCTCGTCGATCCGGTCTCGGCGCGGTCGCCATCACCGATCACGACACCATGACCGCCGCGGCCGAGGCACGGGCCACCGCTGGCCGGTCGGTCGAAGTTATCGCCGGCGTCGAGGTGACGACGGAGTACGACGGACGCGAGTTTCACCTGCTCGGCTACTTCGTGGACGACACCGACCCGTGCCTGACGGCGGCGCTCGCGGCCATCTGCGTGTCGCGGCGGGAACGGTTCTTCGGCATGATCGACTTGTTGCGACAACGCGGTGTGGCCGTCGACGAGTCGGCAATCCCGCCGGCGGCGGTCCTGGGGCGGCGCAACCTTGCCGTCATGCTGGCCGAGAGCGGTCAGGTCGGATCGGTGCGCGAGGCGTTCCACCGCTATCTGGCGGACGATGGCCCGGCGGCATTGCCGAAGGAGCGGCTGCCTCTGGCCGAGGCGGCCGAATTGATCGCAGCGGCTGGCGGCGTATCGAGTCTCGCGCACCCGCCGCCATCGATGACCGCCGACGGCCTGGCCGCGTTTCGCGCGCTCGGCGTACGGGCCGTCGAGGCCGACCACCCGCGGCACAGCAAGGCGCGGGCGCTGCGGCTGCGGGCGTGGGCGGCGGAGTTGGGACTGGGCGTGACGGCCGGCAGCGATTGCCACGGACCCGACGCGGGAAAAGCCATCGGGACGTTTGCACTGACCGCCGACGAACTCGACGCCCTGCGCGGCTACATCGGTTAGCGATCGGTTTGCAGACGAGTCCAGGGGACGACGCATGGCGTTCGGCAAGTTCTTCGGCAAGATCAAAGAGGGCCTCGCCCGCACTCGCAAGGTGTTCGGCGATGTCGCCGTCCTATTCCGTCTGAAGGGGCGCGTCGACCAGTCGTTCCTCGACAACCTGGAAAAGCGCTTGTACCTCGCCGATGTGGGCACTGCCGCGACGGCGCAACTCGACGCCGAGGTCAAGCAGTCGTTCCTCGACAAGGAGATCACCGGCGACGTGGAGGCATTCGTCAAGGCGAAGCTGCGCGACCTGCTCAGCGCCGCGTCGCCGGGGCTAAACTACGCCGTCAGCGGCCCGACGGTGGTGATCGTCGCCGGCGTCAACGGGTCGGGCAAGACGACGTCGATCGCCAAGCTCGCCAAGCGTTGCCTCGGCGAGGGCAAGACGGTGATGGTAGCCGCGTGCGACACGTTTCGCGCCGCAGCCGTCGAACAGCTTACGATCTGGAGCGAACGGCTCGGCTGCGACATCGTGAAGGCCCAGTCCGGCAGCGACCCGGCGAGCGTTGCTCACGACGCCTGCGAGAAGGCCAAAGCTCGCGGCTTCGACGTGCTGATCGTGGACACGGCCGGCCGACTGCATACGCAGACGCACCTGATGCGCGAGCTGGAGAAGATCCGCCGCATCGTCGCCAAGCAGATCGACGGTGCGCCGCACGAAGTCCTCCTCGTCCTCGACGCGACGACGGGGCAGAACGCCATCGTGCAAGCCGAGCAGTTCTCGAAGGCGGTGCAATGTACCGGCGTGGTCCTGTCGAAGCTCGACGGCACGGCCAAGGGTGGCGCGATCTTCGGCGTCAAGCAGAAGCTCGGCCTGCCGGTCAAGTTCATCGGCGTCGGCGAGAAGATCGACGACCTCGCCCCATTCGACCCGGAAGCCTACGTCGAAGCTCTATTCGAGTAACTCGCCATGCCGCGCCGACTTTCCGGCCTCGCCTTCGTCGCACTCGCGCTGGCGGTTCCGGCGCAGTCGGTGCCGGGACTGAAGGTGCCAGCCGGCTTCGTCGTCACCGAGTTCGCCGGCGACGACCTCACGCACGACATCTCGACGATGACGATCGACCCGCACGGCCGCATCGTCGTCGCCGGCCGCGGCTATATCAAGCTTCTCCTGGACACTAACCGCGACGGGCAGGCCGACCGCGCGATCGACGTGGCCGACTCGCCCAAGGGCTACGTCATGGGCCTGCTGTGGGAGGGCGACAATCTCTACGCCGTCGGAGACCAGGGTCTCAACCGCTTCAAGGTCGGGCCAGGCGATCGTGTCGTCGGGCCGTCGGAACTGGTGTTCAAGGTGAAGGCGACTGGCGAACACGACGCCCATGCGATCAAGCGCGGTGGCGACGGAAGGCTGTACTTGCTGTGCGGCAACTCCGCCGGTTTCGCCGCGAGCTACATTCACCCGACGCCGACGCTGCTGAGCTTTCCTCGGGGCAGGCAAAGGGCGTCGATCGCTGGCGCGTTGCTCCGGTTGTCGCCGGACTATCAGCACCCCCAGATTGTCGCGGACGGGTTCCGCAACCCCTACGACTTCGATTTCGGCGAGGACGGTTACGCGTTCACCTACGACTCCGATAACGAACGCTGCATCGGGCTGCCGTGGTACGAGGGCACGCGGTTCTATCGCGTCGTCGAGGGCGGCTTCTACGGTTGGCTCAACCCGCAGTGGATGGAGACGTGGCGACTGCCTCCGTATTCGCCCGACGTGATCCCGCCAGTCGCGGACCTCGGCCGCGGCTCGCCGACGGGCGTCGCATGTTATCGCCATCGACAGTTCCCGGAACGCTACCGCGGCGGATTCTTTCTCGGCGACTGGACGATGGGCCGGATTTGGTTCGTCGCCGTTTCCCGCGATGGCTGTGCCGATCCCGGCACGCACGAGGCGTTCCTCGAAGCATCGGGCGACATCGGCTTCGCCCCGACCGCCTTATGCGTCCACCCGGAGTCGGGCGACCTCTACATTGCCATCGGCGGCCGTGGGACGCGAGGCGGTGTGTACCGCGTCCGCTACCCGGCGGGACGTGCGAATGCGGCCGGGTTCCAGACGCCGCCCGTACCACAACTACGCCCGGGGCCGTACGGCCACGCTATGCCTTCGTCATCGCCAATCGCAATCGCTTGGTCGATGCAGAACCGTCTCGGAGGACTCGGCTCGAAGGCGTCCAAGGGCACTGCCTTCGAAGCGTACACGCGGGCGACAGGTACGGGACTGGAATTCACCGTAGCCCAGCAAGCGCGGAAACACTTGTCCACGGGTGATGCGAGTCTCGACCGCGAATACAGTCGCGTACTGGCCATGATGGAGGACGATGACTCAACTGCGTTCGAAGTCCTTGTGTCGAAACTCACGCCGAGGTCCGATCCCGTTGACGACATCTACTACCTCATAGTCCTCGCCCGTATGAAGGCGAAACGCACTGCTGCCGACACGGCACGCATCGCCAACGCCATCGTCGGTCTCGACCGCAAGTTCATCGACCGCAAACTCGCCCGCGACACGAACTGGCCGCTGCGCATCGCCGAGGTCCACGTCGAACTGGCGAAGAAAGACCCGGCGCTCAACGCCGCGATCCTCGCGCATCCCGACTTCGCCCGGCCCGGCAACGCCCTCCTGACGCGCTGCCCCGGCTTCGATCGGGCCGCAGCCGCGGAGAAATTCCTCGCCGCGTCGGCCGCGAAGGACTTCGCCTGGAACGGCGAACTCGTCAAGCTACTCGGCCACCTGCCACCTAAACGGTATGCACCGCTCGTGGACTCGCTCTGGGAACGTGGCGGACTCGACTCGGAGTTGCTATCTCTCGCCTCGAAGTGGCCGCGACCGCAGGACCGCGGCCGATTCCTCGACGGCCTGCGTTCGCGTCAAGTTGAACAGATTGCGCTCTGCCTGACCGCCCTGGAAAAGCTGCCGCCGATCCGCGAGCCGGACGAACTGCTCGCCGCCGTGCGCGCGTTGCGGTCGCTGCCCGATGGCAAGGCCGAGGCCCCAGTGGGCGACCGACTCGCTGCATACCTGCGCACCGCCACCGGCCAGTCGTTCGGCTCGGTTCGCGCCGCGTGGACCGACTGGTTGACGAAAACCCATCCCGAACAGGCCGCGAAACTCGGTGGGGCCGACGGTGTGGACATCGCCGCCTGGACGAAGCGCCTCGACGGTCTCCAATGGACCAACGGCGACGCCGGCCGCGGCAAGTCCGTCTTCGCCAAGGCGAGTTGCGCGGCATGCCATTCCGGCACGTCCGCCCTCGGCCCCGATTTGCGCGGCGTGGCTGCGCGTTTCGGGCGCGACGATTTGATGACGGCCATCCTCCAGCCGAACAAGGACGTGTCGCCACGCTACCGCGCGACGCAGGTCGCTACGAAGGACGGCAAGGTCTATCACGGGTTGATCGTTTACGAGGCCACCGATGGTCTCATCCTGCAAGCTAACCCCGCCGCGACGGTGCGCATCGACGCCAGCCGGATCGAGTCCCGTGCCACGTCCGATGTATCGCTGATGCCCGCCGGCCTGCTCGACAAACTCTCCGACACGGACATCGCCGACTTGACCGCGTATCTGAAGGCATTGCGATGACGCATGCCCTGCCATGACCGCTCGTTCGACTCGACGCGGTTCTACGAAACCACATCCATAATCCGCGGTGACGCCGGAGGCGGTTCGTCCGAGACGACGTATGCCTTGGCGACAAGCGCGGCAGCCATCGCCAACCTGTCTGCGTTGCGGTAGTGCAGCTCCGCCAGCGCGTCGCCGGCCTCGACCGCATCGCCGAGGGTTGCATGCAGTACGACGCCCACGGCCGGATCGACCGGTTCGTCGTGGCGGTCGCGGCCCGCGCCCAGCGCGACGGCCGCCTGGCCGATCGACTCGGCGTCGAGTTCGATGACGGTGCCTCCGCGCGGCGCGGCGACGACGTGCCGGTGCGGTGCGACCGGGAGTCGGTTCGGCTCGTCGATGATCCACGGATCGCCGCCCTGCGCTTCGACCATTCGCCGGAACGTCTCCAGCCCTAGTCCCGTGCGTAGCGCCGCTCGGATTCTCGCTTCCGCCGTCGCGTGGTCGTCGGCCAGGTCGCCGAGGAGCAACATTCGAGCGGCCAGTTCGACCGACAGGTTCTCGACGTCGACCGGCCCTTCGCCACGCAGCACGGCGAGGCACTCGCGGACTTCGAGTGCGTTGCCGACCGCCCGACCGAGCGGGGCGTCCATGTTCGTCAACAGCGCCTCGGTGCGGACGCCGTTGGCGTTGCCGTTGGCGACGATCGACTCGGCCAATGTGCGGGCCGCCGCCGCGTCCTTCATGAACGCGCCGCGACCGCACTTCACGTCCATCACCAGCCCGCGAATGCCCTCGGCAAGCTTCTTCGACAGAATCGACGCCGTGATCAGCGGTACGCTCTCGACCGTCGCGGTCACGTCGCGCAGGGCGTAGAGTTTCTTGTCCGCCGGAGCGACCTCGGCCGTCTGGCCGATCATCGCCGCGCCGACTCGGCGCAGGACGCGCGGAAACTCGGCGACCGTGAGATCGACGCGAAAGCCGGGAATCGCTTCGAGCTTGTCGAGGGTGCCGCCGGTGTGGCCGAGACCGCGTCCGGACATCATCGGTACGAACGCTCCGCACGCCGCGGCCAACGGCGCGAGGATCAGCGAGGTCTTGTCGCCGACGCCGCCGGTTGAGTGCTTGTCCACCGCTGGGCCGGGCAAGTCCGACCAGTCGAGCGTCGCCCCGGAGCGGGCCATCGCGCCGGTGAGGTGAGCCGTCTCGCGCGGCGTCATGCCGCGCAAGACGATGGCCATCAGCAGGGCCGAGAGTTGGTAGTCGGGCCAGGAGCCGGCGGCGGCAGCGTGGACGAAGGCGTCGATCTCATCGGGCGACAGTTCGCCGCCGTCGCGCTTGCTGCGGATGATGTCGACGGCGCGCATCGGATGACGTTCCGGCTCCGGACGGGCGAGCGTCCCTAGAGTTGGTAGCAGTTCGTACCCGCGTCGGCGATTGGCGGCTGGGCCGGTACGGATTCGTTGCACGATCTCTGAGACAGGTGCTGCAACGCAATTTCGTTGCATGCAACGAATGCAACGAATCCGACCTGGCGACCCGCATCATGCGTTGCCGGCGCGCAAACCCAGGATGCGACGGCAGTTCTCGCAGACCTTCACACACTTCTTCTGCCGAGGTCATTGCGGAAGGGCAGCGCTCGGGTATTCGCCTAGAAGGGGCTGAGGCTACACGCGGCCGAACTCCAGGGCTGAGGAAGTGCGGCAGGGCGTGGGGGGGCCCCGGGGGGCACCGCCCCGCGCCGGGGCCGCCCCCCCCCCCCCCCGCGGCC
>CAZNSL010000035.1:0-7440 GCA_964574975.1 uncultured Alcaligenaceae bacterium
ATCTTGCGGCGGCGGCGCGCGAGTGGCGGTCGCGGATGATTCGTTTTGACGCGGGGACCAACGATGTCCTCGATACTTGCGGCACCGGTGGAGACGGCACGGGCACGTTCAACATCTCGACGTGCGTGGCGTTCGTGGTCGCCGCGGCGGGCGTGCGCGTGGTGAAGCACGGTAACCGGGCGGTCAGCAGCACGACTGGTAGTTCGGACGTTTTAGCGGCCTTGGGCCTGCCGGTGAACGCTGGCTCGGCGTGGGCCCGTTCGTGCCTGGATGCGGCGGGTCTGGCTTTCTGCTACGCCCCCGACTACCATCCGCGGTTAGCAGCCCTCGCCGAGCTACGACGGCGGCTCGGTGTGCGGACGGTGTTCAACTGCCTCGGCCCACTCACCAACCCAGCCAGGCCGGCGTATCAGTTGCTCGGCGTCGGACGACCAGAGTTGCTCGACCCGATGGCCGACGCCCTGGCGGAACTCGGCTCGAAGCGGGCGATTGTCGTGTGTGGCCGGGGCGGGTTCGACGAGGTCAGTCTGAACGGGCCGACGGACGTGCGGCAAGTTGAAACGGGCACTGTGACGCGGTTCGAATGGACGCCCGCGGACTTTGGAGTTGGACCGGTCGATCCGGCCGAAATCCGCGTTTGCGACGCTGCCGCGAGTGCCGCGATGATTGAGACCGTGCTAGCCGGCCGCACCGGCCCGGCGCAGCGGGTCGTGGTGGCGAACGCGGCGGTGGCCCTGGTCGCGGCTGGGCGAGCCACGTCGTTGGTGGATGGCGTCGCACTTGCGGCCGAGGCGGTCGCGTCTGGTCGAGCGAAGGGAGTCTTGGAACGAATGCGTGCATGTGGGCCGGCGTTGCGTTAGGATGGAGTCGGCCCGGAAAGGACACACATGCCACAAAAGGTCATCCTCATCGCCGACCCCGGCATCGACACGTCGTACGCCGTAGCAATGGCAATGAACGACTCGTCGCTTGAGGTCGTTGGCCTGTTGGCCACCGCCGGCAATGTGCCAGCGGAGACGGCGACGCAGAACGTCCACATCCTCGTCGAGCAAATCGACCCGCGCCGTTGGCCGCGGCTCGGGGCCGCGCCGCACGTCGCCTACGACATGGACGGTACGCGATTTCACGGGCCTGGTGGATTGGGTGGTGTGACGTTTCCGTGTGCCCGGTTGCACCACCCGGAGCCGAGCGAGCGCGTCCTGATCGACTTGGTCCGCGAACACGCACACGACGCGACGGTCGTCGTCATGGGACCGATGACGGTCCTGGCCCGGGCGATCGGTCAGCACCCGGAACTGCCCAAACTATTGGAGCGGATTATTTGCGTCGGTGGGACGTGGCACGAACCGGGTAACGCCTCGGCGGCCGCCGAGTTCCACGTCGCCTGCGACCCACTCTCGGCGCGAACGGTTCTGCAGTGCGGAGCCCCAGTCGCCATGATCCCACTCGACGTGACCCGACGAATCGTCTATTCGCCGAAGCAACTGCTCGATCCGCCGTGCAATGACTCGCGCACCTGCCATTTCCTCCGTCAGATCGTTCCGTTCGGCATTCGCGCGACCGCTAACGTCTACGGCGTCGAAGGGTTTTTCCTGAAGGACCCCGTCGGTATCGCCGCGCTCGCACGGCCGACGGCGCTGACGTACAAATCGGTCCACGTCGATGTGGAAACCCGGGGCGAACTGACGCGCGGTATGACGGTCGTGGACACGCGGGCAACTCCGGCGGGACCGCCGAACGTGCAACTCGCGGTCGGCCTCGACACGGCCGCCGTGCGCGGTTACATCGACGAAACGCTGGCCGCTTCCGTGTGACGCGTAAGCCGCAGCCCGGCGGGCGTCCTTCCGGCGAGGTGCCGCATGCGCGTTTTCGTCGCTATGTTCGCTTCCGGACTGACCTTCGTCGCCGCATCCCCGGCCCAAATCCCCGGATTGTCACCGTCGGCGAAGGATGAACTCGCCGGCAACCTGCGGGCGATGCTCCTCAAGCATATGCCGGTCCCACTACACGAGTCGGCCCCGAACTGGGGTCACCAGGAGTTGGCCAAGCGGTTGACCATTTACGACTCGCGCTTCAAGGTCAAGAAGGAGTTGAAGAACGACGGCCGGTGGCGCAAGGTCCGGGTCGAGGCGATTCGCCCGGCCGACACCCTCGTGCTGGACCTCCGGGAGTTAAAGAACCCAGAGCCGGGCCGGCTGACGTTCAAATTGTTCGCATCGCTCGACGTACTGGCCAACTTCCAGGAACAGCGCTGGGAGTCGGGCGTGAAGTTCCTCGACTTCAAGGCACGTGCGAAGTCGCGCGTCCGCGTCCTGCTCGATTGCGAGGTCTTGTCGCGGTTCGAGCCAGCGGGGTTGTTGCCGGACCTCGTACTGACGTTCAAGGTGACGAAAGCGGACCTGGGATATGAGAACCTGAAGTTCGAACATCTGGCCGGCGTCGGAGGCGAAGCGGCGGAACTGCTCGGCGAGGCGGGGCACAAGCTGCTACGGCAGTGGAAGCCGGCGTTCGAGCGGGCCCTGATCGAGCGCGGCGAAGCGGCCATCGTACAGGCAGGGCGCGCGAAAGAAATCCGTTTGGGGATCGATCGAGTGCTGAAACAGCGAACGAAGCCATGACGACCGATTCGCCGACAAGCGTGTTGAATCGACGACGGATCGAGGCATCGCCCGTCGCTACACTCCACTGACGCAGTTCGCGTCGATGCGAATACCCGAACGAGTCGCGTGAAGTCAACTACTGCGGCAGCGTTGCTCACTCTCCTGGGCCGTCGTTTGCTGCTGCCGGGGCATTCTTCTCGGCCTCATTCAATCGTCGCACGCGGATGTTGCGGACTTCGCCCGTCGTCTTGTAGCTCGTCAGGCCGAACGGTTTACACGGCACGCAGGCACGGTGAACGTCGACGTGCATGCCGGCCGCGTCGAGGTTGACGACCCGTTCATCGTCGATCCAGGCGACAATACGCTCGCCGACAACGCGGAGGCGAAACGAGTACCAGCGGCCGCGCTCGAATTCGCGCGAGTTCGTGGTGACGTTTGCCGATGCGTTGTCGTAGTTGATGTTGGAAAGCCCGACGATCGAACCGCCCCAACCGCCGGTGACGAACGAACAGTAGCGGTCGTCGAACGGAAAGACAGCCGTGCAGAAGAAGTCTTCCCCGTCGACTCGACGGCCCTCCCAGGCGACTTCGTAATCGACCGTCGGGAAGTCGCCGTGGGCGTAGACCACCCCGGACATCGGATCGCCGCCTTCCAGTACGAGGGCGCGGTCGCGGACGTGAACTTTGCCGCTACCCATCATTTCGGCTGGCTTCCACCCGTCGAGGGTCGATCCGTCGAAGAGCAAGCGCCAGTCAGTTGCCGAAGGAGTTGCCGTCCCGACAGTTTTCGCGGCGGGAGTGCCAGCTGACGGTACGGGAGGTGCCACGTTCGGCGACCAGAGTCGCCACGCCAACCCCGTGGCAGCCACAACGAGGAGGACAAAAGTCACCTTGGCCAACGTGGACACAGCAAAGCCTCCATCGCAGTCGCGTGACAAGCACTATCCTATTTGCTTTCCGCGTCGTCGGCGGCCGAATACACTGGCCGCGAGCCAGGACGCTTGCTGCGGCCGCCCGCCTTTGCCATGGGAGGATCCCGCGTGGTCACGGAACGACGCACACCCGCCATCACGGGCTATCTTGCCGCCTTCGTTGCGGTTATAATCGCGCCGCAACTGCATGCCGACACCATTCGTCTGAGCGACGCAGCCGAGCGCGGCGTCTTCACCGTCGGCGCGGGCCGTGGCTCAGTCGTTGCCGACGGCGATCGGCTCCGTTTCGACTACTCGCTGCCACGCGGCACTGCCGCCGGATTGTGGGCCAAATCGTTCCCGTCCGGCTTATCCGCCGATGCCATCGACACAGTAGCCGTCGCTGCGATGGCCGATGCTCCCAACAGCGTTCGAGTGACGCTCGAAATCAAGGGCACGTTGGGCACGCAACGGCTGCCGTTGAACCTCGGAAAGCACGAAGCGCCCCTCGAAGCCGCGGTCGATTGGCCAGCCGTGGGCCACGTGAATGAGGTCGTCGTTGCCGTCGTGCCCACTGGCGACATCGAAACTGCGAACGGATCGCTCGTGCTGGATGTGCGCTTCGAGAGTCTTTCGCCGTTGCGACGGCTGAGTACGTTGCCGGCCGGGCGTCTCGGTGGCGTGGTGGTGGCAGCCCTAGCAATCGGTTTCGTGGTCGGACGACTTCCACGGCGAAAGTCCGTCGCTGGAGCGAACGTCTTCGGTCGGGATTGCGTACAGGGCGTCGGCTCCGTCGCCATCTTCGTCCTCGGCGTGTGCGTCTACAGACTTGGCGAACTCGGTTCGCTCGAGACCGGTTGGACGGCGGCCGGAGTCGCGTTCGCTGGGGCCGCCGTCGCCGAATGGTGGACGCTCGGCCTGACAGGCCGACACTTGTCCGCGGGCGAACTGATCCGCGATGCACTGGCGACCGGCATCTTCGCCGCAACGACGAGTTCGTTGTCGATCCTGCAAACTCCGGCGTCGTGGCCGGACGCGCTGCGCCTCAGTCAGACCGCGGCTGCCGTTGCGGTAGCGTCCTACCACGCCGCGAACGCGATTTCGCTGTCGACGACGGGTCGCCACCTCGGTGCTGGCATTGGCTGGCTGATTGCCGGAACGCCACACGTCGTTGGCGGTTTGCTGCTACTGCGGGCTGACGCGCTGATGGCCGGCCTCGGTGGGTCTGTGGTCGTCGGCCGCGCGATCGTCTTGTTCGCGTTTAATGAGATCGTGGCCAACGCCCTGAGTCTCGCAACGCGTCGGACGATATTGCGATCCATCTCGGCACATGTCGCGCTCCTCGTCGTCGCGTCCGTGGCGGTCGTGTCACCGTCGATCGCAGATTACGGCTCAGGTCCCACGCCCTTCCCGCGGTTACTTGCAGTCGTTGTGACGGCCGCGGCGTCACAGGCGGGGTTGTGGGCCGAGGTCTATCTGATCACAGGTATGCTGATGGACGCCATCCATGGGCGAGCGCCCAGCTTGGAGTCCGTAACCACGATTCCTCGACAGGGGGCGGTTAAGGGAGCGATCTTCGGCGGCACCTTCCTGGCTCTCGTTTACGCTCCAACGACGTTGTTGGAGTTACCGCCAGTTCGCAGCCTCACCGACGAATCGTGGATGATTGCAGTATTCGTCTACGCGATCGTCGCGTTCCCTGTCGTCAACACCATCATCGAGTCGTTCGACGGCAGCCCGCCATTTTTCCGACGGCTCGCCGCGAGCTTTCGCGACGGTTCGCTGTACGCGCGCGGGGCGGTCGTTGGTACGGGTATCGTCGCGGCGATTCAGTTCGACATGAAATCGGCGGACACACCCGTTCGGAGCGCTTTCGGCTTCGCCGTCGGAGCGTTGGCGTATGCCGGCGTCAATATCGTTCGCGATACCGTACGTGGATGGCGCGACGGCGGTGGCCCGCAACCGGCGCGCGTCTACGCGGTGCAAGGTTTGCTGGGCGGGTGCATCGGTGCTGCGGTCGGGTTCTACTTCGACGCGGCTCAGGTGCGAGCCGTATCCGACAAACTCGCCGACTACCTGGCCGTCGGCAACGAACCGAAGCGGTACGACGTGCGGCCACTGTTGAGCAAGTGGGGGTTAATCCGTCTTAACGACGTGACCGGAGGCGTCAACCTTTTATTCGCGGAGTCGATGGCCGGCGTCATCGAGTGGTCTATTCCTGCGTGGCTGTTCGCGCTCAACCGAACGTTCCTGGTAGCCTATTTCCAGAAGGATGCATCGCCGATCAAGTCGCTGTTCACCCGCGATGGGCTGATCGGGCTGACCGACAACATGCTCGCGGTGTTCCGTTGGGGCCTGTGGATGTCGCCTGTCATCAAGTCGTTCCTGCGGCCAGTCGGCGACCCGACGTGGTGCAACCAGGACGGCGCAATCCGGACTCTACTGGCCGCCTACCAGGACGCGACGCTGCCGACCAGCGCCTTCCGAGCGTGGAGCCTCCAGGTTTTCGTTTCGCTGCTGGCCTACGACATCGTGCGCGTCGCGATCTGGCTCGACCACATGGGGCTGAGAGTGGCAACATTGGTCAACCTCAGCTTCATCGGCATGGACCGACTCGATGCACGCCTCGCGCGCTTCCTCTCACCGGCAGCAACAGCCCGCTGCGTGCCGGAGGCAGTCAAACGCTTCACAACCTGGGCACCACTGTTGATCCCGTTTTACATCCCGCGCGGTGCCGAATGGGACGTGGCTTGGGCGCAGTCCGAAGCCATCCAACGGGCCGCCGGGCCCGGGCCGTTGACCACCTTCATTGGACTTCCACTGACGTGGCAGTTGGCCGCCGCTGCGGCATGTGCCGTTGCATGTACGGCCCTGTTCGCGGCAACGCGCTGGATCGGACAGCGTTACGCCCGGGCGACACCGCCCGACCACACGCTGGCGAATGCCGTGTATGAGGTCGTCCTGCGCGGTAACGGTGAGGTCTATAGCCACGCTATCGAACGCGGTTACGACGTGACGCGGCGCTCGTACGACCGCATGGACCCGGGCGGCCGGACGTTGTTCATCGTCGATGGCGCAACCGCGTGGCCTGCGATCGGCAACTTCCCCGCCGACCGCGCCGTCCGGCCACATTTCGAATCGGGTGACGACGCGCTGCACTGCGTTAGCGAATCGCACGGTCTACGAACGGTCATCGATATCTCCCTGCCCAGCACTACGGATGCGGTGGAGGTGTGGACCATCACAGTTGAGAATACCACCGATACGACGCGACCGATCAAACTCGTGCCGTACGTCGAGTGGGTCTTGAATCGTCCCACCGCCGACCGCGGGCACACGCAGTACAACCGCCTTTTTGCCGAAATGGAGTACGCAGCAGGCCTGAACGCAGTCCTGGCGTGGGACAAGCATGCGAAGGCGATGGGCGTTCTCGCGGCCGACGTGACGCCCGAGGGTTTTCTCACGGCGCGGGTCGATTTCATCGGTCGCGCCCGAAGCGTCTGGACGCCGCGGGTCGTCGAGACGCTCGCGTTTTCCACACCGAAGGACGAGGCCGCTCACCCGACCCTCGACCCGATTGGCAGCCTACTCCTCGGCGTCGCGGTGCCGCCGCACGGCTCAGTTCGAGTGCGATTGTTGCTCGGCCTCGCAGCCGACAAAGCGGGAGTCATCGGTCTCGTCGCGCGTCACCTGCAAATCCCTGGGGCAGGTGCCGTGTCCGCTTCGCGCGACCGCAAGACCGCGCACCGCATTGGCCACGGCGAAATCCCGCCCGGTACGGCGTTACCGTATTGCAAATTCTCGGCCGACGGTCGGCGCATGACGGTGCGCACACCCTTCACACCGCGTCCTTTCGACCACACCATGTCGAACGCCCACGGCCACGTCGTCTGCGTTACCAACCGCGGGCTGCACACCTCGGCGAGCGTT
>CAZNSL010000035.1:7450-14608 GCA_964574975.1 uncultured Alcaligenaceae bacterium
GACCAGCGAGGTTCCCGGTGAGGCGATCTATCTGTACGACTCCGAACGCAACGAATGGTTCAGCCCGACGTACCATCCACTCAACGATCCGATGGCAAAGTACGAGACCGAGTATGGTGTCGACGGGTCCGCGGTCTTCCGCATGACTCGCGACACACTGGAAACCGTACTGACCGTATTCGTGCCTCCGAATGAACCGGCCGGTGTGTATCTGTTGACGGTGCGGAATCGCGGTGACACCCCACGGCGCGTGCGGGTCGTGCCGTACTTCCAGATCGTGCTGGCCGGTCAGCCGGAATATGCAGGGCCGCTCATCATCCGTCGAGACGCCTCGCTCGACGCCCTGTTCTTCGAGAACCCACGGAACACGTTCCGCACCGGCCCAGCATTCGCCGCCATCGTCCCACCGGCCGAGCGAGTCGAAACCGATCGGGGTCGCTTTTTCGGGACGGGTCGCGGCGTTGCCCGACCCACGTTCGTCGAACGCGCCGAACCCGACGTGGGGGCGAGCGATGACCGGCCCGTCGCTGCTTTTCTGACGACGCTCGACATACCGGTGCGCGGCGAGCGAACCGTGGTTGTCGTGCTGGGTCAAGCCGACGACCGGGCACGGGCGGAGGCGGTCGTTCGCCGGTTTCGCAGTGTCGAGGCCGTCGAAACGAGTCTCGAGGAAACGCGGCGCTGGTGGTTGGGCTTCATGGACACGGTGCGCGTTGCCACGAGTCGACCGGAGTTCGACCGTTATCTCGACTGGCTCAAGTACCAGACACTCGCTGTGCGCATCTGGGCGCGGCGCGGTTTCTACCAGGCCAGCGGCGCATTCGGCTTCCGCGACCAGTTGCAGGATGCCGTTAACCTGATCTGGGCCGAGCCGAGTCTCGCCCGCCGCCAAATCCTGTTGCATTCCGCGCAACAGTTCGTCGCGGGCGACGTGGTTCACTGGTTCCACCGCTTACAGGATGGCCGCACTGGCTTCGTCGGTCGGACGCACGCCTCCGACAACCTGCTCTGGTTGCCCTGGGCGGTCGTCGAATACGTCGCGGCGACCGGCGACGAGTCGCTGCTCGGCGAGCGGACGCCATACCTGGAGGCCGACCTGCCGTTCCTGCCGCTTCCAGCCGGCAAACACGGTATGGGTTTCGACCCGTTGCGCTCCGCCCGCAACGACACAGTGTACCGGCACTGCGTGAAGGCCATCGACCTGGTGTTGGACCACCGAATGGGGGTGCATGGCCTTCCTCTCATGGGCACCGGCGATTGGAACGATGGCCTGGACGAAATCGGCAGCCAAGGCCGCGGCGAGAGCGTCTGGCTCGGCCTGTTCCTCATCTACATCCTCGACCGTATGACAAGCACGATCGGGCAGCGCGACGGCCGCGTGCGCGAAGACTATTACCGCGCCCGTCTAACGAAACTGCGCGAGGCCGTCGACGCGACCTGGCGCGGCGACCGCTACCTGCGAGCGATCCACGACGACGGCACCGAGATCGGTATCGCCGGCAGCGGCGTCTGGGAGATCGACGCGCTCACCGCGGCATGGGCCGTGATGGCTGGCGTCAACCCCGTGCGGGCACGCACCGTTTTCGACACGGCCGTGCGAGTTCTCGAACGCGATACGACAATTCTGCTCGGTTGGCCGCCACTGCGCGAGGATACGACGCCGTACCTGGGACGCAGCAGTTGGTATCCGGAGGGTGTGCGCGAAAACGGCATGTACTGCCACGGCGACCAGTGGCTCGTCGGAGCAGCCCGCCTGTTGGCCGAGCGCTATGCGGCCGAAGGTAATGCATCCACCGCGGCGCACTACCGCGAGACTGCCGAGCGTCTGTGGTTGAAGGTGTCGGCGATTCCGCACACGACGGCGAACGAAATCGAAACCTACGGCGGGCAGCCGAACCAACAGGCTGCCGACATGGTGACGACGTTCGATCCGGGCCGGATGATCTGGAACGGTTACACTGGCTCGGCCGGCTGGATGTTCCGGCAAGCGCTCGAGGGCGTCCTTGGCCTGCGACTTGCTAACAATGAAGTCGACGTGCCAACGAACGACGGGCCGTTTGCCCCGGTTCGCGTTTCGCGCGATCTGTCGGGCAGTCCGCTCGCTGCCGAACCGGTCGTCGTGCGGAGTTCCGCCTTCGGGCGATCCTCGGCGACGCGGAAGACCGCCTGACAGCAGGCTTTCAATCGAAGGTGAAACCGATGCGATTCTTCCCGATTACCCTCGCCATCGCCTTCGGATTGATCGCGCGCGCTTCCGCGCAGTCAAAGTATCCTACGATTCCGCGAGAGTACGAACATGCTCGCGCGCTGCTCGATAATGCTCTGCGCTACACCGCCCCCAGCAACCGTATGACCGACGCGTCCTCCGGCTATCCGTTCGAGGGCTGGAACCAGGATGCCAAGCAGGGGTTATTCCTCCGCTCCTTCACCCAACTGACGGCCATCGGGCTGTGGATGGAACTGCTCGCCAACGCCGCCGCCGGCCACGCCGACGCACCGCACCTGGGCCGCGACAAGGCCGTGGCCGATCTGGCCCACATTGTCAAGTCGTTGCGTCACGACCAGCACGACCCGCGGCTCGGCTGCAAAGGGCTGCTCGGCAACTTCCTCGACCTGGCGACCGGCAAGCGGATCGGTCCACTGTCGCCCGATGTGGAACGGCACAAGTTCATCGACGCCTTTGGCCCCGATACGGGCAACGCCATCTGGAAGGCCCTCGAAACCCACGGCTGGACCGTTCCGCGCAAGGACGGCCGCGAGGCCGAGGTGAAGCGCGGTGCCGAGTACGGCTGGGACCACTTCACCGGCCCGCTCAAACCGTTTTCCGCCGACGCGACGAAGTCGAAGATCATGGCGATCCTCGACGACCGCGGCGTCTCCATCGTGTTCATCGACAACGCCAATCTGTCTTCGTCGGTCGCCAAGACGATCGGTGCTTTGCTTCACCCCGACATCAAAGACCGCCCGGAGGCTGCGGCCATCCGCCGCG
The DNA here is from genome assembly GCA_964574975.1 of uncultured Alcaligenaceae bacterium. Lineage (GTDB taxonomy): Bacteria > Planctomycetota > Planctomycetia > Gemmatales > Gemmataceae > JAXMAS01. Next base: position 10,440 of record CAZNSL010000035.1, read on the forward strand.
ACCTGGAGCAGTTCCTCGACGAACAACGCGAAGGCTATGCCCACCTGTTCGACGCGAAGGTCGGCCTATTCTACTTCGGCTGGGATGCGACCAAGGACCGGCTATTCGGCTGGGTGGACCTCGAAGGCAAGTGGGTGACCGGACACGTCGATTACCTGGTCAACGAGTTCCGCGCCCCGGCCACGTTCGTCACCGTCCGGTACGGCATGCCCGCATCCGCGTTAGCGAAGCTCGGATTCAAGTCGAAGCCGTACCGCTTGCTCGACGGACGGGATGTCTTTGTCTTAGCTCCGTGGGAAGGTTCCGCATTCCAGGCGCTCGGCCTCGGTATATGGCTTGGCGAGCTTCGCCGCCCCGCGTTGAGGACGCTGCTCGGCAATGTCGTCGATGTCGAACTGGACTTCTCGACGCGCATGGGACTGCCGGGCTTCCTATCGGAGTCGTACACGGGGGTTGGCACGCAATACACCGGCAGCGTGGGCATATCCGCCATCACCGTGAACCCGTCCGCGCGGATCACCGATGCCGCATCGCTGTATTGTCTCGGCCCCGCCTTCGAGGTCGCGCCGGCGAAGATCGAACGCTTCCTTGCGGCGAACTGGTCGATCGTGTCGTCGCTGCTCACCGACCACGGACCGTGGGAGGGCTACAACGTCACACAGCGCGAGCCAATCAAGTACCAGACGACTGCCCATACCCTCTCGCTCGCGCTCGGTCTACTGGGTACGGGATCCGCGAACATGGCTCGATACCTGGAAGCACACGACTTGAATGATCGCCTCGACGAGGTGTTCCGTCCGGGCGAGGCCACCAAATTGCTAGGCAGTGGGTCGCAGGCATATGCGTGGGCGCCCAAGGGCGAGGCGATCCACTCGGTGCTAGACAAAGGCGTCTTCCGAGTTACCGGCGAGCGAGCCGAGAAGGTCGGGATCGCGATCGTTCCACCGAAGGCCGTGAACGTATCGGGCGGACGGCTGACGCTACGTTACCGCTCAACGAACGCGGGGCCGGCAACCATCGAATTGAAGGCCGTGGATCCCTGTCTGATCCCGATGCAACTCTTCGCGCGCTTCAACGATACGGCAGGCCGCGACGCGGAAATCGTCGTGCCGCTGCCAGCGACGCCGGGACTCAATCACCTCAAGGAGATCGTCGTGGTATTCGAGCCGGAGGGGAAGCGTAGTGTCGATGTGTCCGTAACCGGCGTGAGCAGCTCGCCCATTCAATGACAGGTGCCGCCCGCAACTAGTGAAGGTTCGCAGTCGTGGACGCCGACCGTCGTTGCGGTGCATCGCTTGCCGTGGCGCTCGGCATTGTTCAATTCGACGAACAACTCCTCGACACTCTTTGCCCGTTTCACCTCGTCGAAGTGCTCGAAGTCGCCGAATGTAGCTGCCAGACTGAGCCACTGTTTCAACTTGTGTAACGACCTATCCGGACCAATTCCACCGACGCGTTGGGTCCACTCGGCGAGTTGCGCGAGGAGGGGCGGCCAATCGACCGTCGCGTCCGGTCGACGTATGTCGAGTCCGAGTTCGGCAGCGACGTGTAGCGAGAGTCGGGGGTCTGCCAATGCTCCACGACCGAGCATGAAGTGCCGGCAACCGGTTGCGTCGCGGCAGCGGCGGAAGTCGTTCAAAGACCAGATGTCGCCATTGGCGACGACCGGAATGCCCAACCGCTCGCGGACCTGGCCGACGCGCGGCCAATCGACTGGTGGGGCGTAGCCCTGCGTCCGCGTGCGCGCGTGGACGGTCAGCCACGCGGCCCCGCCTTCAGCCGCCATGGCGGCATTCTCGTCGATGGCGGTCGTGTCGTCCCAGCCGAGGCGCAACTTCGCCGATACCGGCACCTCGGGCGGTAGCGCCGTACGTACGGCGGCGACGATCGCTCGCAGTCGCGTCGGATGTTTGAGGAGCGACGCACCTCCATCGTGACGGTTCACAGTGCGGGCCGGGCAGCCGAAATTCAGGTCGATCGCCGTCGCCCCGTACTCGAAGGCGGCGACCGCCGTGTCGGCCATCAGCGCTGGGTCGCCGCCGAGGAGTTGCACCTGCACCGGCAGCCCCGTCGGCGTTCGGCAGCCGGATACCAATTCGGGGAAGTGCCGGAAGAAAACGTGCCTGGGCGGGACGGCGTGGGCAACCCGGAGGAACTCGGTCACAGCGAACGTGAACGCGCCCGTCGCGCCTTGCAGTGCCCGCATGGGCGCGTCGGTGACGCCTTCCATCGGGGCAAGAATCAGTGCGGGAACGGCCGGGTCGAGCATCGATTCATTCTAGCCCGGCGGGGCGATCCGGCAGGCTTGATGATCCGACCAACTTGCACGATACGTTGCTCTGGGTCTGCTTTTGTCGTCAACGTCGCGAACCCGCGATTTGCTCACGGTGTCCATCGCGTCATGTCGCTTGTCACCCATGACGAATCGTTCCTGGCGGACCACCGGTTTCTCGTCGCCGAGGCGGCCCGTGCCGCAGGCTTCGCCGACCCGGTCGCGGTCGGTTTTGACGCGTTCGAGAGGCCGCTCGTGAAGGCCGCACGCCGTGGGGCCATCGTGCCGCTCGGAGGCGTCCTCATCCGCGATTGGGACCCCGACACCCGCCACTTCGGCACCGGCTGCTGCATCGGTGCACGCATCTATCACCTCGGTGACATCCGCTTCGTGTTGGTCGACGCGTACTACGACTCCAACCTGACGTACCGGTCGCAAGTCTTTGCCGTCGTGGACCGTTGCGATTACGTCCCGCTCTACCGTCGCGCGCGAGAACTGTACCGCGACGCCGAGCCGACGGCCGAACCGCCGGTCATGGCTGAGGGTCTGGCGGCGACGCTTTGGAAGAATACGATCGGCTACCTCGACTCGGCCAATCTGCGGCGGATCAAGTCGTACGGCGGTCGTCCCCGGCGAGGCGTGCTGCTGACCGGGCCGCCCGGCAACGGCAAGACATCGGCGTGCCGTTGGCTACGCCAGGAGTGTCGAGAGCGCGGCTACACAGACCGCACGGTCACGCCCGACGACTACAAGGAGGCTCGCCGGGGTTGCAACCCGCGTGCTGCCGTCCAGGCATTGTTCGAGGTCGAAGGGCAGGGCGTTGTCTTTTTCGACGACATGGACCTGGCCCTACGCGATCGCGAGGCGGCGAGCGAGACTGACGATCAAGCGGTGTTCCTCGGTGCCCTGGACGGCATGAAGGTTAACGAGGGCGTGGCGTTCGTGTTCACGACGAACTGTCCGCTCGGCCTGATCGATCGGGCGTTCAAGCGGCCGGGCCGGATCGACGTTGTGATGCAGTTCGACCTGCCGGACTCGGCATTGCGTCGCCGGCTGATTGCCCGCTGGCACCCCGAGATTCGCGAGGCCCTGGACTTGGACGACGCCGTGGCGACTACAGCCGGCATGAGCTATGCGGAGATTGAGGAGGTGAAGAACCAACTTATCCTACATGCCATGGACGGCGGCGGATGGGACTGGCCGGGCGCACTGCGACAATTCGAGATGAATCGTCACGAACTCAGTCCACGACGGGCGCTCGGTTTCGGCATATTCGCCGATGTATTGAGCCGGTCGGAGTGCTGAGGCACCGTGTCCGCGATGGCGATTTCCTCTCATGGCTCTTTCACCCCACCGGCGGTAGCATCGCGTGGTACAATGACGGTGTTGTTGCTGGGCCGGCGGTTGCGCCGGCACACTGTCCGCTGCTGGGGACACATCGCGTGCGCGTCCTGCTCGTGGAAGACCACAAGCCACTCGTCCGTGCCCTCCGCCAGGGGCTAGAAGAGGAGGGCTTTGCCGTCGATGTGGCCCAGGATGGCGATGAGGCCGACCACAAGGCGACGACGGTCGAGTACGACGCGATCGTCCTCGATGTCATGTTGCCGAAAGCCGACGGGCTGACCCTACTCGCGAAGTGGCGCAAGGCCGGTCTCAAGACGCACGTCCTGATGCTGACGGCGCGCGACCAACTCGAAGACAAGGTGAAGGGGCTGGACGCCGGGGCCGACGACTATCTGACCAAACCGTTCGAGCTGGAAGAATTGCTCGCCCGGGTGCGGGCGTTGGTTCGTCGCGGCCACCACGTCAAAGACCCCGTGTTGCGGGTGTTCGACCTGGAGATCGACACGGCGGCGCGATCCGTGAAGCGTGCCGGCCAGTCGATCCACTTGACGCC
>CAZNSL010000036.1:0-14427 GCA_964574975.1 uncultured Alcaligenaceae bacterium
CAACACGCGCTGGAGCGAGAAGCGGTCGGGCGACTTCTTCAGGTCGTAGCCGAGAATGCGGGCGAAGTCGGCGAACGATTTGAGCTTGAACGGGTCCGGTGCCGGGTGAACGCGGCGCAGGAACGCCACGCCCAGGTCGGTGAGCTGCCCGGCCACCGCTTCATTGGCGGCGAGCATGAACTCCTCGATGACCTGGTGGCTCAGGTCGTTAGGCACGAAGTGTGCCCCTGTCACACGACCGGCGGTGTCGTACTCCAATTCCGCCTCCGGCATCGACAGTTCCAGCGCCCCACGTTTGACGCGCCGGCCGCGCAATGTCAGCGCCAGCTCGCGCATGGCCAGGAGCAGTTCATCGACTGTCGCCGTCTTGCCGAGGGTTGCGGGCGAGCGTTTTCGCGGGTGGGCGTCGAAGAACGCCATCACCTCCGCGTAAGCAAAGCGTCGGGCCGTCTGGATGGCCGCGTTAGCGAAGCGGGTGCCGATGCGCTGCCCGTCGGGCGAGAACTCGATGAAGGCGCTTTTGACGTAGCGCAGCTTTCCCTGCTGGAGGCTCGCCAGGCCGTTCGAGATTAGCTCCGGGAACATCGGCAGCACGCGCTGGGGTAGGTAGACGCTGGTGCCGCGGCGGCGGGCCTCGCGGTCGAGAGCGCTGCCTTGGGCGGCGAAATGGCCCACGTCGGCGATGTGAACGCCGAGCAACCAATGGCCGGTGGCCGCGTCGCGTTCCAACGAGATTGCGTCGTCGAAGTCGCGGGCCGTTGCCGGGTCGATGGTGATAATTGTCTGTCCCGTCAGGTTCTCGCGGCCGGCAAGGTCGCGCTCGTCGAACTCCTCGGCGGCTTGCCGGGCTTCCTCTAATACGTCTTCCGGGAAAGCGTCGGGCAGTTCGTAGGCGCGGATGACGGAGAGCGTGTCCACGCCCGGCGCGCCGCGGACACCCAGGACTTCGGTGATGACGCCCTCGCCGCGGTCGTCCGGCGACGGGAAGCGCAGCATTTCGAAGACGACCTTGTCGTCGGATCGTGCCCCCTTTGCACCAGGATCACCGACGACGACGCTGCGGGCGAAGACGCCGCCGTCGACGCGCACGAGACCTTGCCCGTCGCGCTCGTGGTAGGTGCCGACGAACTGCCGCTTGGCCCGTTCCAGTACGCGAACGACTTCGCCACGGTCGGGCCGGCTGAGGCGCACCATCACCTCGTCGCCGGTGGCGGCGTCGGCCGCGTCGAACTCGCCGACGGCGACCTCCTCGGCCGCTTTGCCCTCCGGGACGTGCGGCCGGACGACGCCTTTGCCGGACGAGAGCCGCCGGAAGACGCCGACGACGCTGCCGGCCTGCTCGGCAGGGCGGACGGTGTGGTTGCGGCCGAAGGCGATCTTGCCGCGCTTGGCCAGGTCGCGCAGGGCCTGACGGAACTCGGCGTACTTCGGGCCGGGAACGCCGATCTGACGGGCGAGCGTCTTCGCCTTGACCGGGACGTAGCCCTTGCGGGCGACGTGCTGGAGGATCAGGGGTTCCATGTGTGTTTCCGGCTCCCCTCTCCCGCAAAGCCGGGAGAGGGGTGTAAGTCAATCCACCCCTTCCGGCGGCAGTCCCGCCGCCGGCGCGTCGCCGGCCGGGAAACCCTTGAATAGCCGCCGGCCGAGCGACTGACTGAAGGGCGTCCAGGCACTCGTCGGGTTGCGGTCCTCGCGGATGTCGCGGGTGAACGTGTGGACCTTCGCGTCGAGGTTGTCGAGCGTACTCAGGAGGACCGCCTCCGGCGTCATGGGCACGACCGGGCTGCCGAATTCGAGCGTACCGTGGTGGCTCAGGATCATGTGCTTGATCCGCAGCAGGAGTTCCTGCGGAAATGGCTCGCCGGTCAATTCTGGCACTCTGCGTGCTTTCTCGGTGACCAACTCGACGCCGATGACGATGTGGCCGATCAGTTGGCCCTCGTCGGTGTACGCGAACGAGCGACGGTAGCTCAGTTCCCGCACCTTCCCGGCATCGTGCAGGAACACGCCAATCCGCACCAGGTCGGCATCGACCGCCGCGTAGAGTGGCAGGAGTTTATCGGCCGCGTCGAGCAGTGTGACGACGTGTTCGAGCAAGCCGCCGACGAAGGCGTGGTGGTTGCGCACGCCAGCGGGACACTGGCTGAAGCTGCGCACGAACTCGTCGTCCATCAGGAAGCATTCGACGAGCGCCCGCAGGTGCGGGTTGCCGACTTTCCGCAACGACTCCTTGAGCCGAACGAGCAGTTTGCCGACATCGAACTCCGTGTGGGGCAGGAACTCGGTCAACTCGACCTTTTCGGCCTCGACGCGATCGATGTGCGACAGGATGAGTTGGAGCGCGCCCTGAAAGAGCTGAACCTTGCCGCGAACCGCGACGAAATCGCCCGGCTCGAACGAGCGGAACAGCGGCTCGCCGGCGTTCCACATTCGGCCGTTGATGACGCCGGAACGGTCGCGCAAGTCGACCTGGATGTAGAGGTTGCCGTTGCGGTTGGCCCGCAACTGCTTGTCGCTCACGAGGTAGACATCTTCGACGGCGTCGCCGTCGGCCATCTTCGCCACAAACTGTCGGGCCATCGCGTCTCCGAAGGGGTACTCTGTCCGCAGATACCGCAGGAATCGCAGAGGAAAAACCGGAAGGATGAACGTCCGCGATCCGTCCCGTCTTTGTATTGTTGTCTCTGTCTTCGAATCTGCGAAATCTGCGAAATCTGCGGACGACCCTAGCTATGACCGCCACGCGCAAATTGCTCGCCATCGACCTCGGTGCGGAGAGCGGCCGCGGCATCGTCGGCCTGTTCGACGGCCAGCGCCTCGCGCTTGAGACAGTCCACCGGTTCCCCAACGGCCCGGTGAAGACGCTCGACTCGTGGCACTGGGACGCGCTCAAGCTGTACGCCGAAATCCTGACTGCCATGCGTCTGGCCGGCGGCAAGTTCGGTGGCGTCGACTCCATCGGCGTCGATTCGTGGGGCGTCGACTTTGCGCTCTTGGGCCGCGGCGGCACACTGCTGGGCAACCCGCGGCACTACCGCGATCCGCACACCAACGGCGTCATGGAGTTGGCCTTCCGCACGGTGCCGCGCGAGCAGGTCTACCGCCGCACCGGCTTGCAGTTCATGCAGTTCAATACGCTCTACCAACTTCTCGCTCTCCAGCGCGATCGTTCGCCATTGCTGGACGTGGCCGAGAACCTGCTATTCATGCCCGACTTGTTCCACTACTTCCTCACGGGGCTGAAGGTCAACGAATTCACCGACGCCAGCACGAGCCAGATGCTCGACCCGGCCACGCGCGGCTGGGCATACGACCTGGTCGGCTCCTTCGGCCTGCCGGCGAAGTTGTTCGGTAGCATCGTCGAGCCGGGCACGCTGCTGGGGTCGCTTCGGCCATCGGTGGCGAGCGAGACGGGGCTGGTGCCGGTGCCGGTGGTCGCGCCGGCAACGCACGACACCGGCTCGGCCGTGGTCGCGGTGCCGGCGATCGGCGACTCGTGGGCGTTCCTGAGTTCGGGGACGTGGTCGTTGCTTGGGGCCGAATTGCCGCGGCCCCTCGTCACCGATGGCACGCTGGCGGCGAACTTCACCAACGAAGGCGGAGTTGCCGGAACGACGCGGTTGCTCAAGAACATCATGGGCCTGTGGCTGGTGCAGGAGTGCCGGCGCTGCTGGGCGAAGGCGGGGCTGGATTACTCCTACGACGACCTTACGCGGCTCGCCGAGGCGGCCCCGCCGTTCGCGAGCCTGGTGGACCCCGACGATGGCGGCTTCTTCGCTCCTGCCGACATGCCGCAGGCGCTCGGCGACTATTGCCGCAAGACCGGCCAGCCGGCCCCGGCCGACGTGGGGGCAGCCGTGCGCTGTTGCCTGGAGAGTCTGGCGCTCAAATACCGCTGTGTATTAGAGACGTTAGAATCGCTGGTTGGCCGGCGGATGGCGGTGCTACACGTCGTCGGCGGCGGTAGCCAGAACCGCACCTTGTGTCAGTGGACGGCCGATGCCTGCGGTCGGCCCGTCGTGGCTGGCCCTGTCGAGGCGACCGCACTGGGCAATGTCTTGGTGCAGGGCATGGGCCTGAAGCTCGTTGGTTCGCTGGCGGAGGCGCGCGAAGTGGTACGGCGATCGGTCGAGGTCACGATCTACGAACCGCGCGACGCGGAGCGATGGGGCGAGCCATACGCGCGGTTGACGAAATTCGTTCGCGGTTAGGATCGCGCCAACCCGCGGCGCGAGGGTCGTTCGGTTTTGCAGGGTCGTCGTCGTGCGAGAAACTGCGCGACCGCCGTCGCCACGGCCGGTTCGATATAATATCGCCATGTCCGCAACCCAGCCACCGGCCGACAAGCCCGTCACCGCGCCGGATTTCGCTGCCGCCAAGGCGAAAGGCCACCGCCTCGCCGTCTTGACCGCCTACGACTATACGACCGCACGATTGTTCGATGCCGCGGGCGTGGACGCGTTGCTCATCGGCGATTCGCTCGGCATGGTCGTCCAGGGTCGGGAACACTGCCTGCGCGTCGCGCTCGACGACGTGGTGTACCACAGCCGCTGCGTCGCGCGCGGGGCGAAGCGGGCTCTCGTCATCGCCGACTTGCCGTTCATGACCTACCAAGTCAGCACGGCGCAAGCTCTGGCGAGTGCTGGCCGACTGGTGCAGGAAGGAGACGCCCACGCCGTCAAGCTGGAAGGCGGCCGGCACGTCACCGCATCGATCCGGGCAATAGTGGACGCCGGCATCCCCGTGATGGGCCACGTCGGACTGACGCCGCAGTACATCCGTCAACTCGGTGGGTTCAAGGTGCAGCGCGACGCCGCCCGGCTGATGACCGATGCGAAGGCCGTCGAACAAGCCGGGGCGTTCGCCGTCGTCGTCGAATGCGTGCCGGTCGAGGTGGCGACGGAGTTGACGGCTGCGCTCTCGATCCCGACCATCGGCATCGGAGCCGGAGTGGGTTGCGACGGGCAGGTACTGGTCGGGGCCGACATGCTCGGGCTATACGACGACGTGTTGCCGAAATTCGTCAAACGCTACGCACAACTCGGCGACGTAGTACGACAGGCCGCCGCCGACTACTGTCGCGAAGTTCGGACTGGGACGTTCCCCGCCGCCGAACACTCGTTCCGCTGAAAGCCGCCCGCGTAGCCGCTACAATCGCCCCATTTCGCAAATCCAAATTCTTCGCCATATTCCACTTTTTTTTTCTTGACTGTGGTCTATCGGTCGGTCACAATCGTCCCCGCTCGCCCCAAACGGAATATCACAGGAGGCGCATCCCGTGAGCAGACACCCATTTATCCTGGCGGCAGTTGCCGCGTCGCTGACCCTCGCCGGCCGGGCGGCCGCCGAGCCAGTCACGGTCCTCACTACCACCAACCAATTACTCTCGTACGACACCACCAACGTGACGGTTGCCCCGACACAGGTGTCGATTGGTGGCCTGACCGGCGGTGAGACGATGCTCGGCATCGACTACCGGCCGGCCACGCCGCTCGCCGGGGCCGGTGGCGGTCTCTTGTACGGCATCACCAGTGCCAGCCGCCTGTATACGATCAACCCGTCTTCTGGTGCGGCGACGCTCGTCGCTACGTTGTCGACGCCGTTGGATCTCTCCGGGGCCAACCCCGGTATTGCCTTCGACTTCAACCCGGTCCCCGACCGTATCCGCATCATCTCCAACCGCAGCGGCCAGAACCTGCGAGTCAACCCGAACGACGGCGCCACGACCGTGGACACCACGCTCCCGCCGTACGCGGCCGGCGACGCTTTTGCAGGACAATTGCCAAACGTCTCGGCCGTCGGCTACACGCCGGCCCCCAGCGGTGCCACGACGCTATTTGGCTTCGACGACACGACGGATCGCATCGTGCAGATCACCAACCCGAACGGCGGCGTTACCGTCACCCGATCCGGTCTAGGCGGCCTCAACGGCAACCAGTTCTCCGGCTTCGATGTGTCGGCGAATTCTGGCATCGCGTATCTGTCGCTCGACCTCGGCGGCAACGTCTACCGGTTGTACACCATCGACCTGACGGTCAGTAACCCGAACACGAACTCGTCCACGTTGCTCGGCTCGTTCAACGTGCCGACCGGCCTGGTCATCACCGACATCGCGGTGGTACCGGAACCGGGCAGCTTGGCGTTGTGCCTTGTCGCCGCCACCGGCGTCGGGCGCTACCTGCGCCGGCGGTACAACACCTAGACTGAGACGAATGTCGTTCCGCCGAGCGGCCGGATCTCATTTCTGTTCAAGTCTTCTTGCCGAGTTCCAGCCGTACCGCGTTAAGCGCTAGCTTCGCAGCTCGATTTTGCACCTCGGCTCGCGTGCCGGTCCAGTTGAAGTGCGTTGTCGTTACGCCGTTCGGACCGGCGAGGCTGACGTACACAAGCCCCACCGGCTTCTCGGTCGTACCGCCACCCGGCCCAGCCAAGCCCGTGGTACTGACGGCGTAATCGACGCCGAGTCGCTCACGACACCCAGACGCCATCGCCGCGGCGCACTCCGGGCTGACCGCCCCATGCCGTTCGATGAGGTCGCGAGGCACGCCGAGGACACCTTCTTTCACTTCGTTCGTGTAGGCGACGATGCCGCCCTTGTACCACGCACTCACGCCGCTCACGCGGCCCAGGCGCTCGGCCACCTGGCCGCATGTGACGCTTTCCGCCGTGCCGAGCGTCACGCGCCTGGCAGCCAGGAGTCGCACCACAGCGTCTTCGAGTTCTTCGGCTTCCTCGCCGTAGACGAGTTCGGCTAACCGCTCGCGGATCGTGACTTCGACTGGTGCGATCAACGCCGCCGCTGCCTGCGTCGTTGCGGCACGAGCGAAGATACGCAGCGAGATCACGGCTTCGGAAACGGTGATGCCGACTTCGGGGACGTGGCCACGACGGGTCAGGTCGAACAACTTCTCTTCGACCGCACTCTCGCCGGCTCCGAAACAGTTGATCTTACGCTGGATGAGGACGCCGCCGTCGTATCCGAGGGCGAGCAGTTTGGGCCGGATTCGCTCCTCGAACATGGCGTACATTTCGGTCGGCACGCCGGGCATCGCCGCGACCCACGCCCGACCGAGCCGCATCCACACACCGGGGGCGGTGCCACGGTCGTTCGGGATCGCTTCGGCCCCCACGGGCAAGTACGCCTGAACGCTGTTGCGCTCGGCCATGACCCGGCCGCGGTTGGCGAACATGGCGCGGATGGTTTCGAGCAGATCGTCGTGGAGGACGAGTTCGACGCCAGCGGCGCGGGCGAGTGCCTCGCGGGTGAGGTCGTCCTGAGTCGGCCCCAGGCCGCCGGTGGCCAGGACGAGGTCGGCCCGCTCGGCCGCACGGCGGAACACTTCGACGTTGTCGTCGAAGTCGTCGGCCACGGTGGTGTGGAAGTGGACGGGGATACCGATCTCGGCGAGGCGGCGGCTGAGCCACTGGCAGTTGGTATCGAGGTTCTGGCCGCTGGTTAGCTCGCTGCCGATCGAGACGATTTCCGCTTTCACGGGACGCGCTCACGTGAGGATGGTTGTCACGACGTTACTGTAGGACTACGCGGCCGCCGCCTTCAACTCGGCTCCCGAACATGGGCGCATTTCGGGATGCTATCGGGTAAGCTCGGGCAGTCGTCGGGGTAGTCGATTCGGCCCGGTGCGGCGTAGACTGCCGATATGTTGCGACCACTTCTCGTATTGTGCCTGCTGGCGGCCGGCTGTTCGCCACCGGATTTCCGTTACCGCGTTGCCGTCGTGCCCAAGGGGATGACGCACGCGTTCTGGCAGTCGATCCACGCGGGCGCGCTCCGCGCCGCCGCCGACCTCGAACGCGAGTTCGGCTTCCGCACACAAATCGTTTGGGACGGGCCGATGCGCGAGCGCGAGGCACTGGCGCAAATCCGCATCCTCGACCGCCGCACCAGTACGAAAATCGACGCGATCGTCCTCGCTCCGACGCACAGCCGAACGCTCGTCGCCGCGGTGGAGCGGGCGGTCGATCAGGGTATTCCGGTCGTCGTCATCGACTCCGGCCTGGAGCGGCCGGAGCTGACGATCAACTACATCGCCACCGACAACTTCCGCGGCGGCGTCCTGGCCGGCGAGCGCTTGCTTCAGGTGTTGAAGGAGGCCGGTAAAACGGAGCCACGGATCGTGCTGTTCCGTTACGCCGTCGGGTCCGAAAGCACGGAGAAGCGCGAGGCGGGCTTCGAGAAGGCAATCGAGGACGAGAACGTTCGCCGCAATGCCGCGGGCGAGCCGCTGGTGGTGTGGCTATCGAAGGACAGGTACGCCGGCTCGACCAAGGACTCGGCGCTCAAGGAGGCCGGGCCATTGGTGTCGCAGTACGGCGACAAGATCGACGGCATCTTCGCGCCGAACGAATCGTCGGCCGACGGCATGCTCGACGCTTTGCGTAGCCAAGGGCTGAGCGGCAAGGTCAAGCTCGTCGGCTTCGATTCGAGCGAACCGCTGCTCCAGGCGGTGGATGAAGGCGAGGTCCACGGGCTGATCTTGCAGGACCCGTACCGCATGGGCTACCTGGGCGCCTGGACGGCGGTGCAGCACCTGCGCGGGTACGCACTGGACGTGCCCTCGCACGACGTGAGTACGGGCGAGAACGTTATCACGAAGGACAACCTGCACACCGTGGCAACGCGGGAGTTATTCGACCGTGCGCTTCAGGAGAAGCGCACGGTCGCGACGCCGCCGGTCAAACGCCGGCCGTAGCCGTCCGCCGCTTCCACAATCGGCGGGCCGTGGCGAGGCCGGCCAACCCGACGAGCGCCAACGATCGTCGAACGTCGCAGGGTGATCGTACACTTGCGTGGCGACGAGCGAGGTCGGGTCGATCAGGTAGACGGCCTCGGTTGCGATGTTGCGGGTATCGAACAATTGACCGTTGGTGAACGACAGCGCGACGAAGTTGACGGCCACCGACCGCGCGAAGTCGCCAGAAAAAATTGTTCGCCCCCTTGCCCACGGCCGATGACAGGCGATTCAACTCCTCGGCCAATTTGACGGCCAGCCGGCATTTCTGGACCGCGAAGGAATCGACCCCTGCCTATCCAGTCCTGGTTCCACAAAATCGCACGTCGTCTTGCCGCAGCGCAGGTGCGCCAATCGTTTGCTCGCCGCGCGGCGTTTCACCCCCGACTGGAGCGATGCGAATCGCTGGAGGCAACGAACACCTTGCTGTTCGGTCATCTGTTAGGGTCCGGAATCGACTTACCGTTCGCCGCCGGCAATCACTCCGTCGGCCGAATGCCCGCACCAACTCAACACATCGAAGCTGTGCGGCCTGACTATAATGCCGACAGTATGCGGTTGCCCGGCATATTTTTCTCGGCCACCGTGCCTGACGAAACCGCAAGCGTCTCACGGCCGAGCCGGCACAGGAACGACTTACGACCCAGGGCTGCGGGCGTGACATTGGAATTGCAGACAGTAGCGAACGATGTGGTCCACACGGTGGGTAGCCGTTTTTCGTCGACCGCGCCGCCCGAACGACCTACCGTCTCCGCGCCGACATCGCCAAGTAGCGTTTCCGTCTTCTCGGTCGCCACCGCCACGGCAAGTCCCTCGGCAACGATGCCGGCCGCTACGACGACCACGCCAGCCGTGCCGGTGCAACCGCAATCGGGTAGCACGTCGCCACCAACCGCGGCCACACCGTCAGACACTCACGGACCCGCCCCGGCAACAACGTCCGATTCTTCGTCGGTTGAAGCGAGTCCGACGGACGGGAATCTTTCAGAGCCGCTCGCACCGGGCGGCGGTGAAAGTGAGGACGAGTGCCGGGGCCCGCAACGGGTGAGTATCCAGGCCATCGACCCGACTTCGTCGAAATGGAAGCAGGACAGCGAACACGGCACGAGTACCGCCGCGTTCCTCATTTGGCGCTCCGGCGATACGACCCAAGCGTTGACCGTAACCTACACTGTCGAAGGGGACGCCGTCCCCGGTAGCGACTACGCCGCCCTTTCGGGTTCCGTGACTATTCCAGCCGGCGAGATTGCGGCCAGCATTCTGGTGACGCCAACGGACAATGCCAGTACAATCCGCTCGGCCACCCTGACCGTCGTGTTGGATTGGTCGTTCGAATACGAGGGCGGCTGGTCCGAAGCGTCCGTCGCTATCAACGAGTCTTACGGCGCGCACGACGGCATTATCGAAAACTCGTGGGAGAAGCCGGAAGTCAGTTTTTCGACCTTGGACCCCTATGCCGCCGAACTCCCAGACGGACCGACCAGCACGGGCTTAATCGTGTTGTTCCGCCTTTCCATCGGAGAAGGCGACCATATTACGGACCCGCCCACCATCACTTTCCAGACTTGCACCGACTCCGTGGACGTGGAGTATTCGGTCGAGCAGACCGGCACGCTGAACAACGATTACAATGCCCTGCCGGGTAGCGATTATTTGTCCGACGGGATCTTCGCCGCCCCGATTATCATCGCACCGAACGACGATACGGCGGTTGAGGGCGACGAAACCGTCGCCCTCACCATCACGCCAAACCCCGACAGGTACGTTACTTGGTGGCCCGACGTGGCCTCTGTGACCATCCACGACGACGACTGGGCGAACATGCCGTCCGAGGCCGTGGACGATGAGTGGGAAGTCACTTGGAACAGTCGGCCGGAGTTGCCGCACCGCTTCGACGGTAACGTCCTCGGCAACGACACCGACCCGGACGGCGATGCGCTTTACCTCGCGACGGCGGATTCGCCGGGGCACGCGGCCGAATTCGAGTTCCACTGCGACGGGAGCTTTACCTACGTTCCGGAAGAAGACTTCGTCGGTGACGACACTTTCATGTATATCGCCTCTGATGGCCGCGACACGGATGTCGGCACCGCCACCATCCACATCATCGACCACGAACCGATCGCGATCGGGGATGAATACGAAGTCGAGGCCGGCGCGGAGTTGGTCGTCGCCGCGCCCGGAGTCCTCGGCAACGACCTCGACGAGGACGACGACGAGTTGACGGCTGAACTCCGGACAGGGCCTTCACACGGTGCCCTGACCGAGTTCCACGCCGACGGGGGCTTCACCTACGTCCCGGACCCTGAATTCGAGGGCACGGACCAGTTCGAGTATTACGCCTACGACGGATATCTCCAGAGTGTGCCGGCCATCGTGCTGCTTCAGGTCGTGGCCGACCCGATGAAATCGGATATCCGCGTTCACGAACTCGACTACGGCGGCGGGACAACGCTGGCAAGCGATGACTTGAATGGGACTACGATAATTGGATGGACGCGGCATTGGAAAGACGTTGACCTCGACGGGACGATCAACCCACGCACCAGCAGCGGCGAGTTCGAACGGCCCTACGCGTACGCCCGGAATGAGGAACTGAAACTCGAGAAGGTGACCTTTAAGACCCGTGGGGGTGCGGCACCCCAGGCCGGTGCGACGATCAAAGTCCGCGGCACAGTCGTCCTCAACGGAGCCGATGTGGCCAAGGCCGAAGTGACTGCTACTGCTGCAGGCGGCGTCTACGTTGCCAACAACGTCGTCCCCGACGACATCAACGCACCGGGCGTGAAATACAAGTTCCCGGCAGTCGTCACCGCCTACGACAAGCTGACGATCCGCTGGGAAATCTCCAAGGACAACGGCACGACGTGGAAGGACGGCAACTCGACGGCCAACGTCGTCTATGTCACGTGGGCACCGCCCCAAGGGGATTTGCAGCGCAAAGGACCGAACAACCCGATCGCGATTCCGGTAATGGAAACCCTGGTCGCATACGGCACCCGCGGGGCGGCGAATAACGCGGCGACCGCCGTAGCCGTGCGTGATGGCATCTGGTTGCGGTTCATCGGGTCGGCGGCTACGCGGAACGACGGCAAGCCGATGTACTACTACCGCAACTGGCTACACACCGCTCGGCAGGAGTCGTACGCCTTCCTGATCGGCGGGTCGATAAAAGGTAGTGAACGTGACGGCCAGTGCGGCAACTGGGCGGGGCTGATGTACGCGGCAATCTTGGCGAACGGGATTGACGGCGCGGCGGGGGCGGGACAACACGAAATGGTCATGCTTCAAGTCCCCAATCGCATTGAAGGAATGTTGTTCGGTGGTTGGCTCTACGGTCAGGCGAACAACCAGCCTCCGTACACGCACCTCAACGTCACAGCCGCCGCCACCCCAGGCTACCCATTTTACCCGACGATGCGCACGAGTTCCTACGTCTTCCGGTCGTCGGCTGTCACCTTCGTCGGTAACAATGGGGGGCAGAATACGCCCAACAGTCCGTCCATGTTCACGAACCACGTCGTGGTGAAGGACAACTCGACCGGCAAGTTCTACGACTCAAGTTATGGCCGACTTTGGACGGGCTTGCCCGACTTCCAAACCAATGCCGTCACGGGCTTTACACGATCGAACCTATACAGAATAGCCCGAACCGTCGCGTGCTAATTCGCCCTAACGACGGTCAGACCCAGCTAGCGGCACCGATAGTCGTGAAGCCCAAAGGGGTAGGGTGGAAGCCATGACGCGCTATCTGACCGAGCCACCGCCATCCTTGCAACACTGTCTCCGCACAACTAGCCGAATCGCATTTTTATTCGTCGGTTTAGTTTTTCTAGCTAGCGAGGGCGCGCTGGCGTCCCCATTGGTCGTATACCTCAACGGTGCGGAGGCGGTCACAGCCGATGTGAATGCAGGCGCGCGGAAAGACTACGAGACTACGGCGTCGGTGTATATCGATAGTCTGGCAGCCGGCGGCGGGCGGCTTCCCCCGTCGCAGTTCGTTTTTCCTGTTGGCGACCCGAAGCAAGGCGACCGGACGCTCCGCTGGCACTATCGCTACGACTGCCTGTGGTATACGCGGCGAAACACCGATCATTGGGTGAGCTACTACCGTCTGCCAAGACAAGAATTGCTATTCCTCGACGTGGCGAACCCACGCGGCCACGATGAATTCAGAAAGTACCGCGGAGGACACTTGGCTGACGCGGACTACGGACGGCTGATCCAGGGGCAATCGCTCGCTCCGATCGATCAGGCCGTCCATGAGGCCGGCTATTTACCGGAGGACCCGAAAACGCACAAACTCCTGGCGGGCATCTACTTCGATGTCCTGCCGGTCGATGCCATCAGCCCGCTGGCCTTCGTCCTCGAAAAAAACCGCCTGCGCGTCTGGCGCTCCCGCGGCAAGTACGACATCAAGAACCACGTCTGGCGGCTCGAGTGGGACCTACCGGAGGCCGAGACCATCGCCGTCCACTTCCCGCCCGAGCCGTTCCACGTCTTCGGCACCGAGCAGCGCTACTACGTCCTGACCGATTCGGGCCAAGTCTATGTCTCCGACAACCCAATCGTCGGCGCGCGGACCATGGACACGGCCCGGCGTCCATCCAGCGAGCCGCGCCAACCGATCACGACCTTCGTCGTCGATCCTGTGGCCAACCGCCATCACGCCTTCGCCCTCGACCCGTCCGGGGAGTCCGTCGCGTACTGGGAACTCGGCAAGCAGTTGACACCCACAGCTAGCGAAGAGGAGTGGAAGGCCCGCGACGCTCAGACCATCGGACTGCCCCCCGAACGGCGGGGCGAGTGGACATCCCCCGACCCAGTCGTTCGCGCCCGCGCCGCCGTCCGCTACCTCATCGACGAGAAAAAATACATTCCGAAGCCTAGTGCAAAGGACTAGGCGAGCGGGTCGGCAAAAAGTTCGGCCAGCGGCAGGCGGAAGCCCGGCAGAACGTCGCCGCCGGTCAGCACGTCGGAGGTCGTCAATTTCTGCGACGCCGACGGCGAAGTGTAGACCGTCACGGTGCGCCGCCGCGAGTCGACCTCCCATACCAACGACGCTCCGGCGGCGAAGTACTCGCGGCGCTTGCGGGCCATTTCGGCTTTGATGTTCGACTTCGACAGCACCTCGACGGCGATGTCCGGTCCAAAATCCCCGATGGCCGGCTTGGTCTTCTGCCACTCGCGCCACTTCGCGGCACTGACGAAGCTCACGTCGGGCAGGCTGACTTGTTTCGGGGCCACGCGAAGTTCCGCGTCGGCACCAAGGACTATGCCGAGTTTGCGGGGCTCGCAAAATTCGGCGATGAGTCGACCGAGTCGAATGCCGAGCCTCGCTTCGTCGATGGCCATTACCTTTTCCACCAGGGTTCCATCGACGAGTTCGCACAACGCGCCGTCCTTGTGGGCGTTGGCGCGGAGTAGGTCGCGTTCGGTGGCCGTGCCCGGCTGTGGGTCGATTCGTACGCGGGCGGGGTCGATACCACCGAGTCGTTCGATCAGGTGCAACAGATCGGCGGCGGTCGCAATCGGCCCAAATTTGGCAGTACCGGCTCTCCGTTTTTTCAGCGTGGCGGTGGCCATCGTCTGTCCTCGGGGCAGCGACCATTATAACGAGTTTGGAGGTCACGCAGCGTGACCTCCAAACGCCGTCGCAGTCGTGCCTACCGTTATC
>CAZNSL010000037.1:0-3070 GCA_964574975.1 uncultured Alcaligenaceae bacterium
CTCCGGGAGCGCATCCAGCGCCACGCGCGGATCCGACGCCGGGACGAACAGGTTTGTCGTCGTCGTCCACGAATGTCCGTACTCGACTTGCTTGTTCGGTAACGGAATGCACAACGCCTTCAGCGAGAGCATCATCTGGTCGTGGAATTTCGGGATCAGCGACAGTGCCCGCAAGGGCAGCCCGTTGGGCATGGCCGCCTCGTGTCGGACCATGTGGCCGTCCCTTGCGAATAGGGCCTTCGTCACGATGGACTGATACAGCTTCAGGAACTGCTTGACGATCTTAATGAACTCGGGATCGAAGAACTCCTCGAGTTCGGGGTACTTTTTGAAGAACTCCTCGTCGAACAGGGTCCACTTGAACGACTCGCACTTGAGGTCCGTCACGGCGTCGCCCTTGGCCGTCAAGGCTTGTACCGTCTCGGCGTACGTAGCAACGAGGGTGTCAGCACTGGAGTCCGTGATCGTGGCAAACTGACTCTTCGCATTGACCATCGAGCTGCTCAGCTCCATGAAGCGCGGTGCTGCGTTTTTGAGGTGTTTGACCATCAACGCAGCTGGCTTCCGCTCAAGCGGTGGGCCGTCCGGAGCAAATGGCACGGCCTGACCCCAGTGCAACTCGCCCGTGCCGTCGATGAACCGCGGCTGAAAGTAGTAGATTTGGCCGGGTGCGATCTTCGGAATCGGGATGTCGATCTTCGCCGCCAGGAAAAGCCCGGTCTTGTCCGGCGCGACCGATACCTCCGTCGTCGTGCGCGGGCCGTCGCCTGACTTTGGTTTCGGCTCCGTCAGGCTGCCCTGGCGAGGTTTGCCAGGTTCGCCGACCCAGCAGTCGATCCACGTCTTCTTCAGACGCTTCAGCGGATCGGCGAACAAGACAGAAATCGGCATCTTCTCGGTCGACCCATCGAGAAAGGCGTAGCCCATATCCAGGTCCACCGGATAGCCCTGTAGCATCCGTGCGGCGTACTCGGCGGGCGTCCCGAACCGCATTTCCGTACTCTCCACCGACGCGGAGTGAATGAGACGGACTCGGCCCTTGTCGTCGACGACCGCGCTGCCCCAACTGCCATCGTCGCCGCCGCTGTCGTACTGTACGTATTTCGTGCTGCCGTCCTTCTCCTCGACGCGGCCAACCACGGCCGTCGGTCGCAGCACCGATGTTACCTTCAGGTCGCGGTTGTACAGGCCGACTTCGAGAACCTCTTTGCGGCTGATACCAAGGTTCGACTCGGGGAACCCCGACACGACGATCTTCTCGGTCGCCTTGAGCGACGTCGACGGCAAGATCGGCAACGGTTCCGGCAGATTGTCGCCTTTCACGCGGAGGATAGCGATGTTCCGCTCGCGGTCGATCGACACGATCTGCGCGGGCAACTTCCGCTCGCTGGGAAAGCCGGCGTCGATCGTCACCTCGACCTTTTTTGGGAAGCGGTCGAGCTTGGTGAACATGTCCACACTGCGGCAACTCGTGACGACGAGGCCAGGTTCCGCGAACCAGCCAGAGCCGAAGAACTCGTCACCCCCGGCATTCTTCACCGTGCCGACCCGGACGGTGGCCTTGCGAACCTTGTCTGCCATTTCCGGCGATAGCAACGAAACGCGAGTTGGAACATTGACCCCGGCGGGTGCGGGCGCTGGTGCGTCCGCAACCGCCGACGGGTCGGCTGCGCCGACCAGCGGATTGTACGTGCGTACCTGGTTCGGCAGTAACATCTCGGGGTCCGCCTCTGGCGGCTTGTCCTTGGAGAGGCTGCGCCGACCGAAGGTGTCCGCGTAGTAGCCGACGTGGACTTTGACATCCGCGGTGCGACCATTGCGCTGCGGGACGGGGACCAGAAAGATCGCCGCCATGTCCGACTCGGTGCGCGCCACGGTGATTAGCCCGGTCTTGAGGTCCACGACGACGGCCCCGTGGCCCGATCCCCGAATCCCCTTCCTCGTACTCGGATCGTCATCGCCGCCGCGACCTCCTGTGTCGGGGCTGCCGATGCTATCGCCACCTCGTGGGCCGCTATCGCCGCCCCGGCCGCCGCGGCCCGGGTTCGGGTCGGTTTCGATCTTGCCTGCCAATTCAATAACTGCTTCCTCACGGCCATTGCGGACGCGGGTACCCACGTACTTCGCCCGGGTCTTGATGATGGCGTTTTGCGTCGTTCGGCCGACTGTGAGCGAGTAACTCATTTCCGCGTCCCAGGTCTCGCCAGCCGGAACCTCCTTGTTAGGCAGGTTAATTGAGATCGACTCGAGCGAGGACATGATTTGCGTGTTAAACGCCTCCAGCACGGGCTGAGCACTACGCATCACCTGGGCGAGGTCGGGCCGGGCCGACTTGAACACGCCGTCCTGGGTAATAATGGCCTTCGACCTCAGGTACTTGACCTGTTCGAGTAGGCCTTTGAACCGCTCGCGGATGTTCGAGTCTCGCTCGGTGTCCTTGAAGCGCACGTCCGCGTACTGGTACGTCACCTTGGCGTCGCCGTTCTTCTCGATTGTGTCGATTCGCTCGGTGAGGCTGGCCTTGATGTTCAAATCGCCGGTTGCGCTGTTGATGTGGCGGCTTTCGATCTCGAGCGCACGCCGGTCGTCTAGCTTGACATCGACCTTGTGTTTTACCGTCAGATTGGCGGGCTTCGCCTCGACGGGGTAACGGCCCATTTCGATTGTGACCGCCTCACCCCAGCGTTCCTTGCCGTCCTTCGCCGTGTAATGGGGTTGGAACCAATACACTTCGCCATCCTTCAGGGGCGGCAAAGACAGGTCACCCTCGGCCCGATAATCCTCACCCAGTTTGATGTTCTGGTCGCGGTTGTAGGTCAGGTCCACAGTCACGCGCGGCCCGTCGCCGTCCAGTCGATCGGGTTGCCGAAGCGATGCGGAACGGATCGGACCCGGTTTCCCGGACCAAACCTCGCCCGTGAGCCGAGTAATGCGGTGCAGCGGATCGGCGATCAAAGCGCGGAACGGCATCTTGACCGTCGTGCCGGACTTGACCGCTTGACCTGGGACGACCTTGAGAACGCGGCCGAGTAGCAGGTGAAAGGCGTATTCGCTGGGTATCACGAAGCGC
>CAZNSL010000037.1:3080-14412 GCA_964574975.1 uncultured Alcaligenaceae bacterium
GGAATACCAGCGACCAGGATGGCTACGATGTTACCATTTGTGTCGATGACTCCGCCGCCGGAATTACCGTGATCGGCCCCGCCTTCGCACTGGATGTACTTGACACTGCCATCGGTGTGCGAAATCCGGCCGACGACTGTCGATGGCCGGGTCTTGACCTCGACGCGAAGTTCCTTCAATGGGTCTTCCTGGAGTTCGCCCTTGAGGTTGCCGCCATGCGGGAAGCCGATGATGGTCAGTTTCTGTCCGGGTACGAGGTCATACGACGGCGCGAGTTTGAACGCATCGGGCAGCGGGTTACCCTTCTTATCGCGGCCCTTGACCCGGATCACGGCGAGGTCTTCATCGTGGTCCACGGCCAGTAGCCGGCCTTCGAGGATGGTCTCATCGTCGGTACCGGAATGGAAGTAAACTTTGAGGCTGTCGGGCGGCGGCTTCGCCTTTTCCTTCATGCCCACGACGTGTGCGTTGGTAACGATGTATCGCGTGTCGCCATCCTGCTCGGCGACCCACCCGGAACCCCACGCACCGCCGTCCTCGCCGGTCATTAGGATCAGGACAGCCTGCCGTTTGAGCTTGTTGACCATCACCGGATCGAATTCCGGCGGCCGGCGCTTCCGCTCGAAGCCCGGCAACGACAGGTGTTCGATTTTGGCGGCTTGGACGGCCTTCGGCGTTTCGGCCTTCGGCGTCTCGGCCGGCTTCGACTCGGGCGTCACGGTCGGCGAGGCCGATGTTTCCGCGGCTCCAAAGGTGACCTTTTTCGGCGGCGGGTTCGATGCGGTGCTGTCGTCCGAAGTCGGCTCCCGGTTGAGCGCCCACACGAGCGCTCCGGCCAGGCCGAGGATCAGTACACCGGCACTCGAGCCGACGGCGATCAGCGCGCCGTTGCCGCCCTTCTTCGCCGGCTTGCGGGCCGGCACGGCGCGGGCCTTGCCGTTGACGGGTCCGTCATCGTACTCGTCGCGGACGGTCGCTCGGGCGGACGGCTTCGTCGTGATCCGCTCGTCGCCGCGGCCGGCCGACGCGGGCGACTTTGACGTACGGGCGACGAACGTCTCCTGACACTTCTTGCAGCGGATCGTCTTGCCGAGGATTTCGTCGGTGACCGGGTAACTGGTCGCGCAGCCGGGGCAGGTGACGGAAACGGCCATTGACGACACTCCGAAATAGGTAGCCTGGACGAACGCCGGGAAGCAATCGCCGGCGCGTACGGCGGGCGTAGAAAGGGGACTTAGATATACTATTGGGCAGGCGGGCTAGCCCGCAAGACAATTTTGCCGGGAGCGTAACGGATGGCCGCCGGCTGGCGCGGGTCGCTCGAACGGTGGTGGCCGACCGGGGCGGAACTGGCCATCGGAACTGCCCTTTTCGTCGTCTTCGCCCTCGTCAGCCTTCTCGCCACAGGCTTCATTCTGGTACGGTTGCCGGCCGACTATTTCGCGGGACCATCACCGCCGGATTTCTGGCACGGACGGTCCCCAGCCGTAAGGATCGTCGGCCGGATTCTACGCAACGGACTTGGTGCGTGCCTGGTCGTCGTCGGCATCCTCTTGTCGCTACCCGGTATTCCCGGTCAGGGGTTGCTAACCATCCTGATTGGCCTGATGATGCTCGACGTTCCGGGCAAGCGGAAATGGGAACAGCGGCTCGTGCGTCGGCCGAAGGTGTTGGCCTTCATCAACGGCCTACGGCGGCGGTACGGCCGGCCGGCGTTAGTCTTCGATCCCGTCGAACGGCCGGTGCAAGCCGGCTGAGCCGAGTTCGCTCAGCCGACTCACGCAGGCCGCTCGGGGACATCACTCCGGGAACAGCGGCGTCGAGAGGTAGCGCTCGCCGAGGTCGGGTAGCACGACCACGATTGTCTTACCGGCGTTCTCCGGCCGTTTCGCCACCTGCACGGCAGCATGGGCCGCCGCACCGCAACTGATGCCGACCAGCCAGCCCTCCTCGCGGGCCAACTTGCGAGCCATCTCGAAAGCGTCCTCGTCGTTCACCAGAACCACATCGTCGATGATGTCCAGGTTCAAGACGCCCGGGATGAACCCCGCGCCAAGGCCCTGAATCTTGTGCCGTCCCGGTTTCAGCTCCTCGCCGGCACGCTTCTGCGTGATAACGGCACTGTTCACCGGTTCGACCGCGATCGTCTGGAAGCTGGGCTTGCGCTTCTTGAGGACTTCGCCGACGCCGGTAATCGTGCCACCGGTGCCGACGCCAGAAACGAGGATGTCCACCGCTCCGTTCGTGTCGCGCCAGATTTCCTCGGCGGTGGTGCGTCGATGAACCTCCGGGTTGGCCGGGTTCTTGAACTGTTGCGGGATGAACGCCTTCGGCTCGCCGCCGTGTTCGCGGAACAGCTCGTCGGCCCGAGCGATCGCCCCATTCATACCGCGCTCGCCCGGCGTCAGGTGGATCTCCGCGCCGAACGCCTTCAAGAGCCTGCGGCGTTCCAACGACATCGTTTCCGGCATCGTCACGATCAGCCGGTAACCGCGGGCAGCACAAGTGAACGCCAGACCGATGCCGGTGTTGCCGCTGGTCGGTTCGATGATGACGGTGTCGGCCTTGATCTTCCCGTCCCGCTCGCCCGCGTCGATCATGGCCACGCCGATGCGGTCCTTGACCGACCAGAGCGGGTTGAAGTTTTCGAGTTTTCCGAGAATGGTCGCATTGACGCCCGGCCCCTGGGCGCGACGCATGCGGATCAGCGGTGTATTGCCGATGCACTGCGTGATGTCGTCGTACACACGGCCGCGGAACGGTTGGAAGTCCGGCATGTTCGGCACCTCGTCGGGTTGGGGCCACTCGCAAGTACGCTTCGCGGGAGTATTTTGGTCCGAAGGGGCGACAGGAACAAGTGGACGAGCGGGTGATGTCATGAAGTGGATGACTCCGGCGGCATTCGCACTCGGTCTGGGAATCGGCGGAACGCTACTTGCCCGCGACGACGCGCCGGCAGCGAAGGCACCGGCCGTCGACGAAGCCTTGGTGGCTATGAACCGCGAGTTCCGCGCCGCCTACGGCCTGGCGCGGGCCGGGATCATCGACGACTTCGGCCCGGTGATCCTCTTCGACGGCGAATCGATGACGCTGCGCCGCGGCAAGGCACGCGCTGTCGTCGAACTGAAGTTCCCGCAATACGACCGCCTCAAGACGGTGGCGCACCTGCCGTTCTCGGTGTACCTCTTGCTCTACCCGGCCGAAGGCACGATTCCCGACAAACGACTGGCAAACTTGCGTCGCTTGTTAGCGCGGGCCGAAGCCGCTTACCCGACGCTAGGACGGCAAGGGTTCTCGCCGGCGCAGGTCGAGCGATCGGAAGCGATCTTCGCCCTCAGTTTCGCCCAAATCAAGCGAGCGCTCGACGCGAAAACGTGCAGCGCCGCCCAGGCGACCGAGTTCGCGCGGACGGCCGCGCCGCTGTGCCTGGCTCACGCTGCCGACGCGGCGGCGAACCAGATCGACGTCATGCACGCCCAGGTTGCCGCATGGCGCAACGACATCCCGCCTGCCGATTGGGCGAAGTTGCGTGTAGTAGTCCAGGGCGGTCCAATGCCGCGACGGGATAACATCGCCGTCCAGTATTTTGCCAAGCTGCTCGGCGTGTCGGGCGAATGCAATCGTCTCGTGTACCACGAATCGGTCTACGACGAGGCGAAGTCGATGACGTTTCTCGGGGCGCACCAACTCGACGCCGATGCGGCGAGGGCGTTCTTCAACGACCCGACGCGACTCAAGCGCGACTTGCTGTGCGACGGAGCGGCGGCGTATTTGAAGACATTTCGAGTCGAAAAGTAGCCGGTTGAGCCCGACGCGCCAGCGAGGGACTAGCGATCCACCCTCGCATTTCGAGTCGAAAAGTAGCCGGTTGAGCCCGACGCGCCAGCGAGGGACTAGCGATCCACCCTCGCTGACGCGTCGGGCTCAATCAATTGTGCGATCCTAGAATTTCTGCTGCGGGAGTGTGGCGCTCTTGAGCCACGCGTTGTACCACACGTCCATCGTAAACTGCGCCCCGGCCCGGCAGCGTTGGAGGATGAACTCGCGGCTCTCCGGCGTCGGCTTGTCGAACGACCCGGTCGCGTCCAGCGCATAACACCGCTCGACTTGCGCGTGGGAATCGAGGATGAATTTGGTGACGTAGTCCCACATGTCTGGTACGACCTTGGCCTGCAACCCGCGGGCGATCTCCTCAGCCGTGAACTTGTTGAGCTCGGGGAAGCCATCGATCTTCGCGTGGATGCCTTTCTGGAGTAGCTTGCCGTCGGGGCCGGGCTTGCCGTTGTAGTTCTTGGTCGTGTGGAGCGGCATCGCAGCGTCGGTCGTGTAATGGGCCATCGTGCCACCGTAGACGATGCACTTCATTGGGATCGCCGGGTTGGACGGATCATTGCGGTAGTCGAGAAAGGCGACCGCGAGCCGCTCGTACCCTTCCATGATCGCGTACGGCAACAGGCCAACGGACTGTGGCTGTTTATTCAACTTCAATATCAGCGCGATGCCGGCGAAACGTTCCCGCGGGATTTCGGCACCTTCGAGGTCTTCGAGGTCGAGGAAGTGGTGCGGTTCCTCGGCGTCTTTGAGGTTCTTGCACTCGCGGTTCTTCCAACGGTCGGGGTCGCCAGCGAGGTAGTTCAGCGACTTGCCGGCCGCGCGGAAGAACGCCGGCATCTCGTCCGGCAAGGACGACGCGGCCGCTTCCGTGATTGTGCCGTGACCGACCACCCACCAGCCTTGGGCCAGTTGCACCGCCACCAGTCCGGCCACGACCAGGGTCGCCGCCACAGCCCATCGCTTGCGCATTTTCACTCCCCTCACACATCGCCGTGGTAGACCTTGCCGGTTGTCATGCCTATCGGGCCAACCGACCGCGGGCAATCGGTTTTCGCCACCCACCGCGCTGCCGGTCGCGCGGTCCCAACGACGATGACCGAACCGAGCGAGGATCGCTTGCGTTTTGCCGGAGGGAACCGCCGTGCGCCGCCGGTGGGCTGGGTGCCTGGTATTGTCGCTGCTCGCATCGTCGGCGTTCGCCGACGAGTCGCAGCGCTGGCTACCCGTGCCCGCCGAACCGGCCGTAAGCCTCGGCGTCCCGTCCGTGTCCCTCGGTGTGCCGCGCGCCGCGACAAAGGCCCGCGGGTCCAGTCCCGACGACGGCGGCTTCCGCACCACCTACTGGGCCAGTGAGATCGTGAGCCCAGCCCCCGACGGGGCACTCGTCATCGCGCCGGTCCAGGCTCCCGAAGCGTCCAGCGTGCCGCCGCCACCACCCCCGGCAAGTTCCACATCGGAGGGGCTGTTCTACGTGCCGCCCCCGCCGCACGACAGGGACCGCGACCCGCCGAAAAAGAAGCGCCGTCACGAGAGCCGCAGCTTTGGCGACTACGTCCACGATATGTTCCAAAACGAGGACGGTGGCCGCTGCATGTTCGAGAGCGACCACTGCTTCGACGAGTTCAGCTCGCCGGTGACGAATACGTTCCTGGCGGAGGATCCACGGTCGTTGACGGAAATCCGGCCGATCTTCCTGTACCAGATCATTCCGAACAACAACCCGCAGTACCGCGGCGGCAGTGCCCTATTCTACGGGACGCAACTCCGCCTCGCTCTGACGGAGCGCTGGTCCGTCGTCGTCAACAAACTCGGCGGCGCGACCATCAACTCCGGCGGTGGCTCCGCGGTGGAAAATCAGTCGAGCTTCGCCGAGTTCTGGATCGGCCCGAAGTGGACGTTCCTGCGCAATGAGGATTCCCGCACGCTGGGAGCCGCCGGCGTGACGTTCCAGCTTCCGTCCGGCACGCAGGCCGGTCAGAACACTGGCTCGCTGTCGGTCGCACCGTACCTGACCTTCGGCCAGCATTTCGGGCAAACGAGTTTCGGCGCGTTCAACGTCATCAACACCCTCGGCTATGCCTTCCGCACCGACAACACGCGTAGCGAGTACTTCTACAACACGTTCCACATCGACTACGACGTGGCGTGCCGGAACAAGATCTTCCCGTTCGTCGAGCTGAACTGGCTCTACTACACCCGCTCCGGCAAGGCCCTGCCCTACGACTTTGAGGGAGCGGATTTCGCCAACTTCGGATCGCAGTTCGTGGACGGGCGCAACAACCTCAACCTCGCCGTCGGTATGCGCTACAAGTTCTCCGAGTGCATCCAGACGGGTGTCGCCGCCGAGTTCCCGCTCGTCGGGACGCGCGATCTGCAACAGTTCCGCCTCACGATCGACTTCATCTTCCGCTACTGACCATTGGGAGGGGGAAGATGCGCTTCAACAACCTCCAGGCTTTGCGGTTTGCCGCAGCCCTGACGACGGTGTTGCCGCACCTCGGCTTCTACGCCCGGCACGTCCTGAGCATGAAGGGCCAGGCCGTGGACGTGCTAGCAGCCAACGAATTCGGTCTCGGCATGACGACGTTCTACGCCATGTCTGGGTTCGTCATTGCGCATAGCTTGCGAACGACTCCACCCGGGCCGTTCCTGGCTTGGCGACTCATCCGCATCTACCTACCGTTTTGGGTTGCGTCGCTGTTGGCGTTCGCTACGTGGCAGGCCATCGGTCGCTCGCCGGGCCACGTCGAATACCGCGAACTGTGGCGTGGTTTGGTCCTGTTACCGATCGGTTCGTACCGCGCGTCCTACCTACTCTTCGTCGAATGGACGCTCGTGTACGAGGTGTACTTCAGCATTGCGATTGCTGTGTTAGCCATTTGGGGCCGCCGCGGTGTCGTTCTCGGTTCATCGGCGTGGCTTGTCGCCGTGATCGTCGCCACGAGTCTGAAGAGCGACGGGCGCATGATTCCTCAACCGACGTTCGCCCGCATGGGTCTGGAGTCGCCAATCGCACCGATCCTGTTCGGTGTCCTGGCATACGAGTTGTTCGTACTATCGCCGCGGGCGGTGAGGATCGCCGGACCGCTGGCGTTCTTCGGCCTGTGGTTCGCCGGCCGGGCCATGCCGCGCTGGGACTTCTTGGTGATCGTCCAAGGGGCGGCGTGCGCGATCCTGTGTGCCTGGTGCGCCGCGGCGAAACAACTCGACAAGGACAACGCCTTCGTCCGGTACGGCGACTGGTCCTACGGCGTATACCTGGTCCACGTCCCGATAATGTTCGCGGTGTACGTCGTCGGTCAACGGGCCGGATGGTTGCCGACGACGGGCGATGGCATCGGCGTAGTTGGTGCGCTCGCACTGGCCGGGGGCATGGCCTTCGGCAGGCTAGAGGTCACCGGATATCGCTGGTTGCAACGTCGCTACGCTCGACCCGCGGTGGCCCCGGCCAAGGCGGTCCCAACGTTGCGTCTGGCCGCGTAAGGTCGGGAGGCAACGTCCGTGCGCTACACGAACATCCAGGTGCTGCGGTTCGCAACGGCGGTGGCTGTGGTGGCAGCCCACACCTCGCCATTGACCGCCGACTGCCTGGAACTCCGCGAGCCACTCTTCAGTCGGACGACGTTCGAACTGCTCGGCACTGCCGCGTACCTGTTCTTCGCCATGTCCGGCTTCGTACTGACCCACTGCCTGCGGACGACGCCGGTTAAGCAGTTCGTGCTCTGGCGCAGCATCCGTATCTACTTCGGCTACTGGCTCGCCGTCGGGCTATCGCTCGTGTGGGTGCGAATCATGATCGGCCCGGTACCGTTCGTGCGCGGCCTGGCCACGTCGCTGTTGTTGTGGCCGTCGGGACCGGGCGGGAACGCCTACATCCTCGGCGGCCTCGAATGGACGTTGGTGTACGAGGTCTTCTACGGCTTCGCTCTCGCGGCGTTAGCGCTCGCTGGGCCGCGCCGTGGCGTCAACGTTGGGGCCACGGTCTGGCTGGCCCTGTGCGTCGCCAAGGCGACGCTGTCGGCGAACGGCAGCGTGCCGCTGCATCCGACCTGGGGCAACATCTGGCTGTCGGCGGCGAACGTGCCGTTCCTACTTGGCGTGCTGTCCTACGAACTGCGCGGCCGTGGATTGGAATTCGTGCGCCTCGCGGCCCCTGTGGCGGCTCCGGCAATTCTGGCCGCAGGCCGCATCATCCCGCGCGAGGACTGGGGCCTGATGGTACAAGGGGCAGCCTGCGCATTGGCCGTGTCGTGGTGCGCCGCCGCCCGGCAACTGCCGGCCCAGCATCCACTGGTCCGCTACGGCGACTGGACCTACGGCGTCTACCTGATCCACTACGTCGTCTTGATGGCCGTTCTGGGCAACGGGCCTCGCCAAGGCTGGCTGCCGATGACGATGTCCGCGGCCGTCGCCACCGGATTCTTCGCCCTCGCATTCAGCCTGGCGTTCGGCTACGCCGAAGCGACCGCCTACGGCTGGTTGCGAGCACGCCTAGTGCGCCGCCGCGTGCCAGATGTGCTGCCCTTCGCGCGAGCCGCTGCGCGAGCCGCGTGACTGCTGAGGGGGCGGCCATGCGTTACGCCAACATCCAAGCCTTGCGATTCGCAGCCGCCGTCGTCGTATTGCACGTCGCAGCCGTGGCGAAGCACTTCTTCGGTCTGTCCGGCCCACTCGTCGAACGGCTCGCCGACGGCACCCTCGGTGTCGGCGTTTACCTCTTCTTTGCCATCTCCGGCTTCGTCCTCGCCCATAGCCTGCGAACGACGCCGGTGCCTCAGTTTCTCCTTTGGCGGATTGTGAGACTTTACTTGCCGTACTGGTGCATAGCCGGACTGTGCCTCGCCTGGCACCGTATGACGGTCGGCCCGATACCGTGGGTGCGTCCGCTCCGCAATGAGCTGCTTCTGCTGCCGTCCGGGCCGGGCGGGTCGATTCTGCTCCTCGGCAGAGTCGAATGGTCGCTGGTGTACGAGGTGTTCTTTGGCGTCGTCCTCGGTGGACTGGCCCTGGCCGGGCCGCGCCGTGGCGTTACTGTCGGGGCGGCCGTCTGGCTGACGCTGTGCGTCGCGCGGGCTGCCGTCAGTGCCGAAGGGGAAGTGCCGATTCTCGCATCGTGGCGAACGATCTGGCTCTCGGCGGCGAACGTGCCGTTCTTGCTCGGTGTTCTGACTTACGAGCTCCGCGGCCGCGGAATGGCATTCGTCCGTTATGTCGGGCCGCTCGCATTCGTGAGCGGCGTTTGGCTCGGTCGCAGCCTGCCACGTGGCGACTGGGCGGTTATGGCGGAAGGTGTCGGCTGCGCGACTCTGGTGGCATGGGCGGTTGCGGTCGGACAACTCGAATCCCGCAACTTGCTCGTTCGCGGTGGCGACTGCTCGTACGGCGTTTACCTGGTCCACGACCCGATCATACTCGCGGCCGGGCAGTCGGCGTTCGTGACAAAATCGACAACGACCGTAGTACTTTTTGGCACAATCGCCCTTGCGGCCGGCTTGGCGTTCGGCTATGGCGAGTCCTCCGCATACTCCAGACTCCGGCGGCGCTTCGCGCGGCCGGACGCCAAACACAGGTCGCCGGCGGCCGTTCCGCCGGCGCGTGCGGCCTGATTCGGAGGCCCGGTCGATGCGCTTCGCTAACATCCAAGCTTTGCGCTTCGCCTCGGCCCTCGCCGTGGTCGTGTATCACCTCGTCCCTGTCGCGGCCTACCGTTACCACCTGACCGGCCCGTTGGTCGAATTCCTCAAGTGCGGCATGCTCGGCATGGGCGTGTACGTCTTTTTCGCCATCTCCGGATTCGTTCTGGCCCATAGCCTGCGCACGACGCCAGTGCGGTCTTTCCTCATCTGGCGGATGGTGCGCCTCTACGCCCCGTACTGGGCGCTCATCGCGTCGATCCTCGCCGGCTGTTGGGTCGTCGGGATTCCGATGCCTCCAGCGCTCCGGCCGTTCGTCAACGGCTTGTTGCTATTGCCGGTCGGGCAGAGTCGAGTCGCCTACATCCTCGGCGGCGTCGAATGGTCGCTCGTGTACGAGGTGTTCTTCGG
Source organism: uncultured Alcaligenaceae bacterium (assembly GCA_964574975.1). GTDB lineage: Bacteria > Planctomycetota > Planctomycetia > Gemmatales > Gemmataceae > JAXMAS01. Next base: position 12,959 of record CAZNSL010000037.1, read on the forward strand.
CATCGTACTGGCGTTGTTCGCCTTGACCGGCTCGCGCCGCGGAGTGTCCGGCGGCGCAGCGATCTGGCTGGCCTTGTGCGTGGCCAAGGCCCTCATCAAACCTGGTGTCGTTCCGGTCTACCCGACCCTGACGACGATTGTCACGTCCCCCGCGAACGTGCCGTTTCTGCTCGGCGTCTTGGCGTACGAAATACACGTCCGCAACTGGCGGTGGGTTCAAGTGGTGTCGCTCGTGGCCGTGCCGGTCTTCTACAAGCTTGGGATCATGGTCGAGCGGCCCGACCTGTCATTGATCGTGATCGGAGTGAGTTGTGCGGCCGCGGTCCTGTGGTGTGCCGTTAGCCCACAGCTCAACGCCCGTAACCCGCTCGTCGTCTGCGGCGACTGGTCGTACGGTGTCTACCTGTGCCACCCGATGGTCATCTTCCTCGTCGGCAATGGTGGCGAACAGTTCGGCCTCCTGCCGCAGTCCGTCGTGTCTGCGGTCGTACTCGGCTGCGTCGCCGTCTGGGTCGGACTGATGTACGGCTGCCTCGAATCGACCGCATACCGGCGACTACGCCAACGGTTCGCCCCGGCGAAACCCGTCAAGCCCGTGACCGCGTACGTCAAGCGGGCCGCTTGAGTGCCTCAGCACGCTCGATCCAACCGCCACCTAAAACCTGCTCGCCGTCGTAGAAAACGACCGCCTGACCCGGAGCGACGGCCGACTGCGGCTCGGCGAAGGTCACGCTCGCACCACCATCCGACGTCGGCATCACCTGCGCCACGGCTCCCACGTGGCGGTAGCGGATCTTTGCCGTACACGTCAGCCGCTCCGGTGGATCGACGAGCCAGTTGATGCGCGATGCGACCAACCCGCCGGTCAGGAGCGATTCCGGCGCACCGATGACGACTTCGTGCGTCTCCGGAATGATTTCGAGTACGAATCGCCGCGCCCCAGCCGCGACACCCAGACCCTTGCGCTGACCGACAGTGAATCGCTCGTAGCCGGCATGCGTGCCGACAACGTCCCCGGTCTCGTCGCGGATGACTCCGGCTGTATCGGTATCCGGCCGCCGCGCGCGGATGACGGCCGCATGATCGCCACCGGGCACGAAACAGATTTCGACCGAATCCGGCTTGTCGGCGACGCCAAGGCTCGCCGACCGTGCGACCTCGCGCACTTCGGACTTACAAAGCGCGCCGACCGGGAACAACAGGTGCGGTAGCACATCGCGGCGGATGCCGTGGAGAACGTACGACTGGTCCTTGTCCGGGTCGGCCGCCTTGAGCAACCGACCACCCTCGATGCGCGCATAGTGCCCGGTGGCCACCCGAGCCGCGCCGAGCTGACGGGCGAAGTCCCAGAGCTTGCCGAACTTCAGCCAGGTGTTGCAGACGACGCACGGGTTCGGCGTCCGCCCGCGGAGGTACTCGTCGGCGAAGTAGTCCATCACCCGGCCGAACTCCGG
>CAZNSL010000038.1:0-13526 GCA_964574975.1 uncultured Alcaligenaceae bacterium
GCGTTCGCGGAGGCCCTGCTTGCACAGGTACGTGTGGACCGCCCCGAGCGCGAGCAGCGACGGGATCGGGTCGATGCCGCGCTTGCACGCCTCCTTGTCCGAGATACAGAGGACGTGATACCCGGCGTGGACCGCCTTCTCGGCCTGGCTCTGGAGCTCCACCAGGCTCGACCGCAAGGCGTCCGCCCCACCCGAGAGGGGGAACGTGGCGTCGAGCAGCTTGAACCCGAGTGCCTCGTTCAGCCGGATTTCCTCGATCACGGCATCGCTGACGATCGGCGAAGAGAGTTCCATCTGCTTGATCGGCAACTCGTCCCCGTGGCCGACGGCGGCCCGGCCGGGGACTTTGCCGAGGTACGTCGCCAGCGACATCGCCCCGCCCTCGCGGTACGGGTCGATCGGCGGGTTGGTCACCTCGGCAAAGGTCTGTTGCAGGTACTTGAACAGCGTGGGATGGTGGGCCGAGAAGACGGTCAGCACCCGGTCGAAGCCCATGGACGAGAGCGGTTCCTTACGCAGCTTGGCCATGTCCTTGACGAAGACGGCGCGCTCGAAGTCCCAGCCGTGCGCCTGCATCCAGTGGTCCACCTTCCAGTGGTGCGTCGTCAGCGTCTCATCGACGATCCCCTGGAAGCGCGGGGAGTAGTTGAACGCTTCCGGGATGACGATCTGCGTGCGGTTCAATTCGTGCAGGTCGCCCAGCTCGGCTCGCGCTTCGACGGCGATGCGGTCGAGAATCTGATGGCTGTCGAGCCGGGTGCCGGTGGCCGTATCGAAGGCGATCATCTGGCCCGGCTGGAGTTGCCCGCTGGCGGCGATCCGGGCGGAGTCCAGGCCGAAGACGCCGGACTCGCTGCCGACGTAGAGCCAGCCGCGGTCGTCGGAACACCAGCGCACCGGCCGCAATCCCATGCGATCGACCAGGCCGGCCAGCACTCGGCCGTCGCTGGCGACAATGCCGGCCGGCCCGTCCCAGGCGCACAGGCTGCCGTAGGTGCGTCGGGCGTGCGCGAACAGGTCGAAGGCCTCCTGGCCCCAGTAGTCGGCTTCGTTGTCCCACACCGGCGGGACCGTCAGGCGCAGCGCCCGCAGCAGGCTCCAGCCCTTTGCTAGCGTCAGGTGTTCGACCCATTCGTCGAGGCTGGCCGAGTCGCTCATCCGCGGCGTGAGCAAGGCGCGGCCCGGCAGCGGCGGTTCCAGGCCGTGGGCGTAGGCGTTCACGGCGTTGCGGTTGGCGCGGATCGTGTTGATCTCGCCGTTGTGGCAGAGGTAGCGGAAGGGCTGAGCCAGGGTCCAGTCGGGGTAGGTGTTGGTACTGTACCGGCGGTGGAACAGGGCGACGGCCGCGGCGAACGACTCGTCCGCGAGGTCGGGGAAAAAGTCCGCGAACTGCGGGCCAGTCAGCAGGCCCTTGTAGCCGACCAGCCGCATCGACAGGCTGACGACGTAGGCTCCGAGGTTCGCGGCCGCCAGCCGGTGCCGCAAGGCGAGCCGGGCGGCGTAGAGCCAGGACTCGGCTACGTCGGCATTACCGTCCACGCGCAGCAACAGTTGCTCGATTGCAGGCATGACCCGGCGCGCCGCATCGGGCACGGCGTCGGGGTTCGTCGGCACCACCCGCCAGCCGAGCGGCGTGACCGGGCCGCCGGCGAGGGCGTCGGCGACCTTCCGGCGGGCCGCGTCCCGGGCCGACTCGTCAGCGGGCAGGAAGACCATGCCGACGGCCAGGGCTTGGTTCGGCGCGAGGTCGCGGGCACCGCGCAGGTTGAGCCGTCGCGCCTCGGCGCGGAAGAACGCTTGCGGGATCTGGCAGAGGATTCCGGCCCCGTCGCCGGTCTGGCCGCAAACTCCGCCGCGGTGTTCGAGGTTCCTCAACCCGAGGAGCGTCTTGGCCACGACCTCGTGGCTCGGCTTGCCGTCGCCGGCGGCCACGCCGCCGACGCCGCACGCATCGCGGCCGACATCGTCGGTGTAGAGGTATTTGCCCGTGCGAACGTAGCGGCGGCCGTCGAACATGAGCCAGCATCCGTAGCGGGTCGATGGTGGGGGCGCGGTGCGCAAAAAGCGCGCAGATGCGACCGGGCTTACGCCCGAAATCGAGGAGAGGACGACTATCTTGCCGCGTTCGAGGTCGAATTGCAAGAGGGCGCGGCACTTGCGGCGCGAGAAAGTTCCCGCGCCGCGGTAAGATTTGCCGCGGTAACGGCAAGTGGATGGCACAGTTGCGACCCGCAGCGATGCCGTGAACGTTGGGTCGGTTCTCAGGTCGGTCTCAGCGCCGCGGTCGCCGCGGCCGATAAGCTAATGGTGGTGACTCACCTGGCGATCGCGGGCGTCGCTCCCATGCAACTTCCGGTGCCCGGCTTGCCCCTGCGCGATCCGGTCAGTTCGCTCACGCACCTCGCGGCCAGCGTGTTTGCCGTCTACGTCGCGCTTTTGCTCTGCCGCATGGCGAACGGCGACCGCGTCAAGCAGATCAGCCTCGCCTGCTTCGGCGCGGCGATGGTGGTCCTCTATGCCGCCAGTGGGCTGTACCACGCCGTGCCGTTGCCCCGCGACTCGGCCGAGGTCGCGCTGCTGCGGCGGATCGACCTCAGTGCCATCTTCGTATTGATCGCCGGCACCTACACCCCGCCGTTCGCCGTCTTGATGCGCGGCCGACAGCGGGTGGTTTGGCTGACGGCGGTATGGCTGCTGGCCGCTGCAGGCGTGGCCACCAAGTGGTTGCTGCCGGCCGCGCCGAGTTGGCTCAATGCCGGGTTGTACTTGGCGATGGGCTGGCTGGCCGTCGTGCCGACGCCGCAACTGTACCCGCTCGTGGGGCGGCGCGGTGCGTTCTGGGTGTTCGGCGGCGGCGCGTTCTACACGGCCGGCGTCGGGTTCGAGCTAGCCCAGTGGCCGGTGCTGGTGCCGGGCCTGATCGGCGCGCACGAGGTGTTCCACGTCTGCGACATCGCAGGGACGGCCATGCACGCGGCGTTCATGGCCCAGTGCGTCGTGCCGTTCGTCGGCCCGCCCGGCCGACCGCCGGCTTCCGATGGCTCGACCGGCGGGGGGATGGCGGGCGTTGCGGTTGCCCGCGGCCCCGCCGCAATGCCGTCGGGGTCGCCGCGGTAGGGGACCGTCCAGACACCCACGCCGGCGGCCAGGCACTTCGCGCCCGAATCGTTCCGCGACACTTCGACGAAACGCTCGACCGACTACAATAACGCGCAGCTGATCAGTTCGTACTCCCATGACTTCTTCCGAATGTCCGATGGCGGCGGAACTGGCCGACTTCCACGCCGGCCGGCTGGCCGACGACCGCATCGCCACCGTGGTCGAACACCTCGATGCGTCTGCCGCCTGTCGGGTCGCCCCGGTTGCGGCCCGCGACCGCCGACCGACACGCACGCCTCGAACCGGTTCGACGCGGAAGCCGGCTGCCGCCGCGCCAGGGAGTTGGTTGTCCGCGTCGCCGCGACCGGCCCCGGTCCCGGTCACGTCCTCGGCGACTTCCGCCTCCTGCGCGAAATCGGCCGGGGGGCATGGGGGTCGTGTACGAGGCCGAGCAACAGTCCCTCGGTCGGCGAGTGGCCGTGAAGGTGGTACAGACCTGCGGGGCCGTCGACCCGCACCTGATGCGGCGGTTCGAGCGGGAGGCGCGGGCGATCGGCCGGCTGCACCACACGAACATCGTTCCGGTGTTCGGCGTCGGCGAGCACGAGGGCACACCGTTCTACGCCATGCAGCTCATCCGCGGCGTCGGGCTCAATCAGAAGTCCGTGTCGGTCCACAGTTCGTTGGCGCGCAGATCGCAGATGGTGTCGAGAACGCCGGGCCCGTTGACGTTGGCGAAGAACCAGTCGATGCCCGCTCCGCCGCACAGAACGTCGTGGTCGTCGTCGTCGAAGACCGACTTCAACGCGCCATCATCGGCCCACAGGCGGAAGCCCTGCGTCAGCCCGGTGCCGCCGGTGATGTTGGCCACGCGGGTCGCGTAGGAGTTGCCACTCGTCCACTCGGCCATGATTGCGGTCAGGGCCGTCGCGTTGGCGTCGAAGAGCGTGTACCCGGCGATCAGGATGTCCTCGTCGGAGTTGCCTTCGATGCGGTCGGCACCGAGGCCGCCGATTTGCAAGTCGCGGCCGGCACCGCCCATCAGCAAGTCGTCGCCGGCACCGCCGAGCATCACGTCGTCGCCAGCCATGCCGTCGAGCCGGTCGTTGCCGTCGCCGCCTTCTAGCCAATCGGACCCCTGGCCGCCCTTCATCGTGTCGTTGCCGTTGCCGCCGAGCAGCATGTCGCCACCGGAGCCGGCACGGAGTTCGTCGTTGCCGTCGCCGCCTTCCAAGCGATCGCAACCGCCGCCACCGCGCAACACGTCGTTGCCGCCGTCGCCGTAAAGCTGGTCGTTGCCGGTGCCGCCCCACAATTCGTCGCAGCCATCGCCGCCGCGGGCCACGTCGCTGCCGGTGCCGGCGCGGAGTTCGTCGTTGCCCGCGCCGCCGTCGAGCGCGTCGTCGCCGAGCCGGGCGAACAGCCGGTCGTCGCCGTCGTCGCCGAAGAGCATGTCGTTTCCGCCGCCGGCACGCAGTTCATCGCAGCCCGCGCCGCCAAAAAGCCAGACGGGCACCAGGACACCCGGCGCGACTTCGATGTCGTCGTTCCCTTCGAGCCCGTTGACGATGATCGTGCCCGTCGGCAGATAGGTGCCAATCACGACGCCGTTCACGCGGACATTGACCTCGCCGGGGTTGTTTCCCAGCGTAACGCGGATGATGTCGTTGTCGGCCGTGCCGTTGATGACCGTGTCGCTCACCACCGGGTCGCCAAGCAAACGGGCCACGGCGAAGTCGTAGTTTGTAGCGCCTTGGTAGGAATACCCTGCCACGACAATCTTGCCGTCGCCTTGCACCGCTACGCCATAGCCGCGGTCCTCAGAGCCGAAGTCGATGGTCTGCTTGCCATCGCCGTCGAACGAGTTGTCCAGAGTGCCGTCGGCGTTGAGCCGGGCCACCGCGAAGTCCGGCCCGGTGCCTTCTTGATCGGAATAGCCGGCCATTACGACCTTGTCGCCCTGCACCGCCACGCCATAACCAACGCTGTTGTAGCCGTCGAAGTCGAGGGTCTGTTGACCATCGCCGTCGAAGGAATAATCCGGGGTGCCGTCGGCGTTCAGGCGCGCTACCGCGAAGTTCCAACCGCTGGCGTCCGGTTTCTGAGCGTTGCCGGCGACGACGATCTTGTCGCCCTGTACCATGACGGCGGCCGCTGACGCGCTGGTGCCGAAGTCGATGGTCTGCCGGCCGTCGCCGTCGAACGTGCTGTCCAGCGTGCCGTCGGCGTTGAGTCGGGCCACCGCGAAGTTGTTATGGCCGGTGGTGGCTTGATAGGACTCGCCGGCCACGACAATCTTGTCGCCCTGCACGGCCACGCCGCCAAAGCCAAAGTCGTCGGAGCCAAAGTCAATGGTCTGCTTGCCGTCATTGTCGAACGAGTTGTCCAGCGTGCCGTCGGCGTTGAGTCGCGTCACCACAAAGTCGATGACCGTGGTGCTTACGTAGGAAGACCCGGCCATCACGATCTTGTCGCCCTGCACCGCCACGCCAGAGACGAAGTCATGGGCACCGAGGTCGATGGTCTGTTTGCCATCGCCGTCGAATGAGTGGTCCAGCGTGCCGTCGGCGTTGAGCCGGGCCACCGCGAAATCGATGCCCGTGGCACCTTGATCGGAATACCCGGCCACCACGATCTTGCCGTCGCCCTGCACCACCACACCAGTGGCACCACTGTCCGAGGGTCCGAAGAAGTTGATGAAAACACGGCCGTCGGTGCCAAATGACGGATCGAGATTGCCGCCGGCGTCATAGCGGGCAACCGTGAAGTCGTTGTTGTTGCCCGTCATACTGTCGGAGGAGCGCCCGGCCACCACGATCTTTCCGTCGCTCTGCACCACCACGGAACCGGGAGTTTGGAGTAAGTCGTCCGTTGGCAGGACGGTGGAGACCGTGACATCCGTTAGTACCTTGCCGTCGCCGTCAAAGGAGCTGTCCAGAGTCCCGTCGTTGTTAAGCCGGGCCACCGCGAAGTCGTGGACCGATTGTCCGGCGAGAACGATCTTGTCTCCCTGCACCGCGACTCCAAGGCCAATGTCGTGGTCTCCGAAGTCGATCGTCTGTTTGCCATCGCCACTAAACGTGCTGTCGAGCGAGCCATCGGGATTGAGGCGGGCCACCGCGAAATTGGCGAAGTTGTTCGTTTCGCTCAAGAAGAACTCATACCCAGCCACGACGATTTTGCCGTCCTGAACGGCGAGGTCAGTACCATAGGCACCGTCGCGCGAGGGACCGAAGTTGATCGTCTGTTTGCCGTCGCCGTCAAACGTGGTGTCCAGTGTCCCATCGGCATTGAGCTGCGCGACGGCGAATTCGCTCGGGTAGTTGGTAGAACCAGCGACCACAATCTTGTCGTCGCCCTTGAGCGCCACACCGGTGCCGACCGCGTTGGGACCGAAAGGAATCGTCTGCTTCCCACTGCCGTTGAACGAGGTGTCGAGTTGACCATCGCTGGTCAGGCGGGCCACGGCAAAGTCGTTGCCGTAGACGGAAATCGTCTGGCCGTCATCCGAAATGAAGGAGTCGATGACGTTGGAGTTCGTCGCGTAGCCGGCCATTAACGCGCTACCATCGGCCTGTATTGCTACGCCACGGCCTGCCGCCGACGACCCGAAGTCGATGGTCTGCGTGCCGGTACCGTTGAACGACAGGTCGAGTTGGCCGTCACCTGTCAAGCGGGCCACGGCGAAGACATGGTAGTCGAAGAATCCCGAGGGGTCCGTGCCGATGCGAGAGTACCCGCCCAGAATGACCGATTCGCCCTGCACCGCCACGCTCGTGCAATTGCTATAGGTGCCGAACTCGACGGTCTGCTTGCCATCGCCATCGAACGTCGCGTCCAGTGTACCGTCGCCGTTGAGGCGGGCGACCGCGAAGTTGGAACCGGACCGCCCGGCGACCACGATCTTATCGCCCTGCATTGCCACGCCTTGGCAAAAGTCGGCCGCCCCGAAGTCGATGGTAACGCGGCCGCCGTTGCCGAATGAGGAATCCAGGCTGCCATCCGCGTTGTAGCGGACCACCGCGAAGTAGTCGTTGCCGCCAGTCCCGTCATACGACGACCCGGCCACAACGATCTTGCCGTCGGCTTGTATGGCCCGGGCGTCATCGTAAGTGGGAACCGTCACTTGGCGTGAAAAGTCGGTGGTCACCGTGCCGCCGACACCGAAAGTTGGATCGAGCATGCCAGCAGTGGGCACGGTGCGGTCCTCCAGCGTTACGAGGCGCAGCGGCAAGGTGCGGCGAAACGAGCGGACCAGGGCGTTGCGGCGAGTCTTGCGCGAGGAGAACCACATGGTGGTATCCCTTTGTGTGAGTCCGGCTTGCGATAGAATGAAAACGTCATCGCTCCCGGCGCGCAAACCGAGCGCCAGGACGATGCGGGGGCCGGTGAGGGTGTGCTTCGCGGCTAAACCTCACCGGCCATCTTGCTTGCTTCTCCAAGCCTTCAAAGAGGCGTCAGTCTTTTTTTGACTCGGCGGGATCGGGAATGCCCAGCAGCGCCGCTGCCTCGGCCCGGTAACGGCGCAGCTCCGCCTCCTGCGGCTTGTTCTTGTCCATCCACTCAACCGCCCGGTCGTACCACTTCCGGGCTTCGGCTTTCTGGCCCAGTTGCCCGTGGGTCATGGCCAGGAAGAACCATTCGATGCTGTCGCCGCCATTGCGAAGGCGCATGGCCGTCGTCAGTGCGGTGGCCGCGGCTTGCCAGTCCCGCGCGCGGTAGTGGGCCGCGCCCAGCGTTTTCCAGAAGTCCCCCTCGTCCGGCACTCGCGCGACCGCATTCTTGGCCAGTACGACGGCCCGGCCCGGATTGCGGACGTTCGTGTCGGGGCAGTCGGCCAGCTTCCAGGCCAGGTTACATGCGCTCTTGAGTGTGTTGGGGTGATGGGGGCCGAGCGCGGTCGTCCAATGCGTCAGGGACTCTTCGTTGAGCTTGAGGGCGTCGGTCCACCGGCCGAGGGCCGCGTAGCTGCCTGCCAGGTTCTCCATGCTCATGAGCGTGTTGGGGTGATTCGAGCCGAGCTTGACTGTCATGAGCGCCAGCGTCCGCTCGCGGATCTCGAGCGCGTCGTCGGTTCGCCCGAGGTCGTGATAGTTGTTTCCCTGGTTGAGCATGCAGTTCAGTGTGCGGGGGTGGTCGGCACCGAATTTGGCCTTCAACAGCGCGAGCGTCTCTTCGTTGAGCTTGAGGGCGTCGGTGAACCGGCCGAGTTCGTAGTAGCTGACCGCCAGGTCGGCGCTGCTCGCCAGGGTGTCGGGGTGGTCGGGGCCGAGCGTGGCCTTCCGGAGTGCCAGCGTCTGTTCGTCGAGCTTGAGGGCGTCGCCTTTCCGACCGAGGGCGGCGTAATTGCTTGCCAGGTTGGCCATACACGCGAGCGTTTCGGGGTGGTCGGGACCGAGCTTGGCTTTCATGAGTGCTAGCGTCTTTTCGTGAATCGTGAGGGCGTCGGCGTACCGGCCGAGGGCGTGATACCTGATCCCCAGGTTGAGCAGGTTCGTGAGCGTGTCCGGGTGGTCGGGACCGTGCTTGGCCTTCATGAGGGCCGCCGTTGATTCGTTGAGCGTGAGGGCGTCGGCCACCCGGCCGAGGGTAGCGTAGTCGCCCGCCAGGTTGTTCATGCATTGGAGGGTTGTGGCATGATCGGGGGCTTTGACCTTCAAGACGGAGAGCGCCGATTCATTGAGCGTGAGGGCGTCGGCGTGCCGACCGGCGCTTCCATAGTCACCAGCCAGGTTGACCATGATTCTGAGCATGTCCAGGTCGTCGGGGCCGAGTTTGATTTTTGAGAGTGCCAATGCCGCTTCATTGAGTGTGACGGCGTCGGCCGGCCGGCCGAGGGAGCGGTAGTTGTTGGCCAGGTTGGTCATGCTCCCCAGCGTCTTGCGGTGGTCCTCCCCGAAGACGCGGCGGCGGATCTCCAAGGCACGTTCCAGGTGCGGCTGCGCGGCCGTGTAATTGCCCAACTTGGTATAGGTGACGCCGATGGCCTCACGAACCGCCGCCTCGAGCCGCGGCTGCTGGTCGAACTTGCCGTCGATGCGGGCAGCCGCACGCCCCAGCAATTCTTCCACCGTGACCTTTTTGTTGCGAGGGTTCTTGTCTGGTGCGGCCTCGGCCAGCAGGTCGTTCTGGAAAAAGTCGCTGACCGCTTGGGCGATGTCGGCTTCGTCCTGCGCCTCCGCCTCGGCATCTTTGGCGCGGTCGCGAGCGTGGCCGGTTTCGACCGCGTACCAAACGCTCACGGCCGTCGCGCCGACCAACGTCACCGCCAACACGGCCAACATGCCGGCTGCCGTCATTACCACGGGCCGGTTCCGCCGGCCCCACCGCCGCACGCGCTGCGAAAGCGACGGCCGTTTCGCCTGGATGGACTGGTCGCCAAGCCAGCTCCGCAAGTCGTCGGCGAACTCGCCTGCCGTGGCGTAGCGCTCCGTCGGGTTCTTCGCCAGCGCCTTGAGCGTGACTGTCTCCAAATCCGTCGGGATCGCCTTGTCGATCTTCCGCAGAGCAACCGGCTCCTCGAATGCGATCCGCCGAAGGACCTCCTGCTTGTCCTCCCCGTCCACCGCCGGCCGCAGGGTGAGCAGTTCGTACAGCGTCGCCCCGAGCGAGTACACGTCGGTGCGGTGATCGACCAATCCGTGTTTCGCCAGCGCCTGTTCCGGCGACATGTACCGCAGCGTCCCCAGCAGGTCGCCACTGATGGTCAGGCCGGCGGCCGTGTCGAGCTTGGCCAAGCCGAAGTCGGTCACCCAGAGGTGCCCGTCCTCGTCGAGGATCAGGTTGGCGGGTTTGACATCGCGGTGGACGACGCCCATGGAGTGGGCGAACTCCAGGGCGTCCGCCGCTTGAGCCACCAGTTCCGCGACCCGGCGGTAGTGCGCCTTGTCCGGCCCGGTCTTCCGCGTGCTGAGGGCCGCCACGGGTGCGGTAGGCGAGCCGGGAGCGTCAGCGACCGGAGGTTGCGCGGACTCCGGTCGCTCGCGCTCCCGGCTCACCGGACGCATCTCGTCGATCACCGCGGCCAGCGACCGGCCCTCGATCAACTGCATGGCGTAGTAATGGACGCCGCGCTCGCAGCCGACGCCGTAGACGGGAACGATGTGCGGATGGTGCAGCATCGCCGCCGCCTGCGCCTCGTGGCGGAACCGCTGTAGCGCCCGCGCATCCATCACCGCCGCGAACGGCAATACCTTCAACGCCACCCGGCGGTTCAGCGAAATCTGCTCCGCCTCGTAGACGACGCCCATGCCGCCGCGGCCCACCTCGCGGATCAGCCGGAAGTCGCCGAGGATGCCGGAAATGGGGCCGTCCGCGTCGGCCGCGCCGAGGCCCGACACCGCGGAATCGCCCGCGCCGGACAGTCGGCCAAGGCCGACCAGGGCCGGTCGCAGGGCTGCCAACGCCTCGGCGAACTCCGGATGCTCCCGACCGGCCGCCGACCAATCGACCGACTCTCCGGCCTGTTGCCGCGCGATCAGTTCGTCTACCAGCAAGCCCAGGGCCGGGTCGATGTAGGTGGTCGTCGGAGCGGTCATCCCACGCCCTCCGCGAAGTCTGGGCCGAGCAGCACCCGTAGCCGGTACAAGGCCCGCACTTGCCGGCTGCGCACCGCCGCCTCGGTCGAGCCGAGGACCGCCGCGATCTCCTTGGCCGGCAGCTCCTCCAGGTGCCGTAGCACCAGCACCTCGCGGTCGGCCTCCGGCAGTGCCGCCAGGGCGGCCCGCACCCGCGCCCGCACCTCGTCGCGGTGCAGCCGGGCGCTGGGGCTGGAGTTGCGGGCGAATAGCCGGTCGGCCAGCGCGAAGGCCGACCGGTCGGGCAGGTCCGCGTCGGCCGCCTCGCGCGTCACGGATCGCCGCTGGGCCAGGACGTGCCGGCGGTGTAGCGTGGCCAGCCGGTCGCGGGCGATCTGCCGCAGCCACGGGTAGAACGGTAGCGGCCGGTCGCGCAGGTAGCGGTCGAGCTTCGCCGCCGCCTCCGCAAGCGTTTCCTGGACCACGTCGGACGCGTCGATTCGGGCGGCGAGCCGCGGGTCTGCCCGGACCGCGACCATGCGGCGAAGTCGGCTGCGGTGCCGGGCGAGCAGGCCGTCCCGGGCGGCCCCGTCGCCGGCCGCGGCCCGCTCCACGAGTTGCTCGGTGTCGGCCTCGACCATGACGGCCCTCCCCGACTAACCCTGCAAACGACGCGGAAATGGTGCGACGATTTTCTACGAAAGTTGCTCGGACTGGAAGGGAAAGGCTAACGGGCGCGGCGCGGCGGCGCGAGGACGAACGTCGCCGCGACGACGAGCGCGAACGCGACGTACGCCACGGTGAACGCCCACGCCGGGAAGTCGAGGAAGATCAGGTCGTGCAGGGCGGAGCCGATGAAGTCGTCGCCGGAGAGTGTTTGCCCGGCCGCCTCGCGCAGCGAATGTTCCCAGACCGTCAGCGGGCAGGGGACTTGCAGAAGTGCCTCGCCGGCAACGATCAGGATGGCGGCGAGGTGGGCCAGGCGGAACCACAGGTTCCGCACCCAGCGCCAGCCGCACCAGACGCCGAGCAAAATGGCGAGTTGGCCGAACAGCACGAAGCCGACGTAGCCGACGTGAACCGCGACGACAACGTTCGCCAGTAGGATGCGCGGGTCCATACCCGCATGAGCCACGGCAGCGGGGTTTATTCCCAGTCAGTAGGTCCCGCCTGCCGGGCGGGACCCGTGACCGCTTCGGATCCCGCCCGGCAGGCGGGACCTACCAGGCCGTCGCTACTTCCGCCCGCCGACGGATTGCGCCTGCTTCGACAGGTAGCCGAACCGCTCCTTGAACCGCGCCGGCTCCATGCCCGCGGCGGCGGAATACGTCGCTAGGGCCTCGCCCTCGAAGTCGCCCGGCTCCAGCCGGATCATGTAGCGCCGGGCGCACTCGTAGGTCTCGCTGGTCACGTCGACCTTGCGCGGCAGCATCCGCTGCGTGACCGGGTTGATGAGATTCTCGAACGGCTGCGGCACCATCTTGCCGTCCACGAGGCTGATGATCGCGCCGTACCGCTCGGCGTCCGGCGAGCGCAGGAACTTCACCGCCCCGTAGCCGAGGTCGCGCGTGTACTCCGCGTCGAACGGGATCGGCTCGGCGCAGCGCAGCTCGTAGCCCAGGTCCTTGTCGATCAAGGTTGGCTTCAGATTCATCTCGGCGAGAACGGCCGCGAGCCGGTCGCGGACCATCCGGCCGAACTCGATTTCGCCGAGCCGCATGTGGCCGTGCGGGTCGCGGCCCATCGTGCCGTAGCGATCCAACTTGTCTCCGAGCGCCGCCAGCCCCGCTTCGCCGATCGACTCGATCAGCCCCTCGGCCAGGACGACCACGCCGAAACTCCGGCCGCGCGCCTGGCGTTTGAGGATGGAACCGGCGATAGTGTCGGCCAACTCGTCGACGGTGAGTTGCCGACCGGCGAACTCCTCGGGGATGAGCGTAAGCGTGGCCGCGGCCGACTTGCCGATGCCCAGCGCCAGGTGCCCCGCCGCTCGGCCCATGCTGATGATGATGTACCAGCGCCCGCCGGTGGTCTTTGCGTCCTCGGCCAGGCTGCGGACGATGAAGGTGCCGTAGTGCCGGGCCGTCTCGAAGCCGAAGGTCGGCACGCTCGGCGGCAGCGGCAGGTCGTTGTCGATGGTCTTCGGCACGTGGGCGACCTTGATCGTACCGCCGCAGCGCTTGTAGACCTGGCTGGCCGAGAACGCCGTGTCGTCGCCACCGATCGACACCAGATGCGTGACGCCGCGGCTGCGGAAGGCGTCGAGCACCTTGCGCATGGCGGCATCGCTCGTGGTGGGGTTGGTGCGGGCGGTGCCAAGGATGGAGCCGCCGGTCAGTTGGACCCGGCTGACATCGGGGATGTCCAGCTCGCGGAAGCAGTTGCCTTCGCCCTCGACCAGCCGGCTGTAGCCGTCCACGACGCCGAGGACCGTCATGCCGTGGTTGCGGGCCTCGATTGTGACGGCGCTGATGACGCCGTTAATGCCGGGCGCGGGGCCACCGCCGACCACCAGTGCCAAGATATTGCCGTTACCGTCCATCGCCATCCTGCGCGTCTCCTTCCCAGCGCGGCCCATAGAATGACCGCGCCAAGGTGTCAGTTTACGGACGCATCCCGCAAGGGCGACATCTAACCGCCGCTCCTGCGCGGCCAGGAGCGGCGACGAACGCCGATATGCTCCCCCACCCCGACGAGACGATTGCTGCCCTCGCCACCCCGCGCGGCCCCGGCGCGCGAGCGGTGGTGCGCTTGAGCGGCCCGGACGCGCTGCCGATCGCACTGAAACTGTTCCACGCCGACCCGCCGCCGACGCCCGGTGTGCGCCGCCGCTGGCCCGGGGCGCTGCGGCTACCCGGCGTCCGCTCGCCGCTGCCGGCCGACCTGATTCTGTTCCCTGGCCCGCGCTCG
>CAZNSL010000038.1:13536-14397 GCA_964574975.1 uncultured Alcaligenaceae bacterium
ATCGCCGAACTGCTGAACGCCGGGGCGCGAGCAGCCCGACCGGGCGAGTTTACGCTGCGGGCGTTCCTGGCCGGCAAGCTCGACCTGCCGAAAGCCGAGGCCGTCCTCGCCGTCATCGAGGCCGACGACGACGGGCAACTGCGCGAGTCGCTGGCCCAACTCGCCGGCAACGTCACCCGGCCGCTCGACGGCCTCCGCGACGACCTGTTGAACCTGCTCGCCGATGTCGAGGCCGGTCTGGACTTCGTGGACGAGGACATCCACTTCGTCGAGAAGTCCGACGCGGTGAACCGGCTGGCGAAGGCGCTGGCGCAGGTGACGTTGGTCCGCAAGCAACTCGATGGCCGGGCGCGGTCCGACCGGCCGTTCCGGGCGGCGCTCTGCGGCCGGCCGAACGCGGGCAAGAGCCGGCTGTTCAACGCTCTCGGCGGCTCGGCCCTCGTCAGCGACGTGCCCGGCACCACGCGCGACTACCTGACGATTCGGCTCGACTGCGACGGTGTCCCTGTCGAGTTGATCGACACGGCTGGCCGGCAGACGCCGCTCGACGCCATCGACGAGCAAGCGCAGGAACTGGGCCGTGGCGCAGCCGCAGCGGCCGACGTGCGGTTGGTGTGCGTTGTCGCCGGCACGGAGCCGGACACGGAGGAGCGAGCGCTAATCGTGGCCGGCGGCCTGCCCGTGGCGACGCAGTGCGACCGCCACACCGCCGCGGTTGGCTGGCTGGCGACGAGCGCCGTGACCGGGGCCGGCCTGGCCGAGTTGCGGTCGGCGTTGGCGGAGCGAGCGCGATCGCGGCGGAAACCGGCCTTGGCCCCGAGCCTGAGCCGCTGCCGGCACCACGTTGAGGCGTGCCTGGCT
>CAZNSL010000039.1:0-14170 GCA_964574975.1 uncultured Alcaligenaceae bacterium
CAGCCGCGGTGGGGGGGCCGCGCGGCGCGCGGCCCCCCGCGAACTATACGTCCACGTCATAGTTCGCGGTGGGACTCGCTCCGCTCGTCCCACCCTACCGGGATTGCGAGCCGTGCCGCGTCAGTCCGGCTCGTTCGGAGTGCCGTCACCGCCGGCGGCCATGAGCGTCAACGCCCGAAGCGTGATGCTCGCTTTCAGCGAGCGCACTGAGCCATCGCCCAAGGCGACGTTGCAGATGTTGTTGTGGAAGCTGTACAGCTCGCCCTGGTTCCAGCCATTGACCGGCACCGCGTTGGGCACGTGGGCGGCCGTCGATACCTTGCCGGCCGGCGTGGTGCCAGGCGTAATCGGCCCTTGCGTGCCGGCACAGACGATGTTGTTGCTCTCCTGCGCCCACGCGCCGCGGATGCCCCAACTGGGGGTATTCACGATGTCGGCGTACTTCCCTCCGGCCGACCAGCCCTCGTGTCGCGCGCCCGACTCGCCGATCAGAAGCGTGTTGCTCAGCCCGTCGGGCACGTCGAGCATTTTGCGCCGCTTGTTCGCCTGGAGGACCGAGCTACAGCCGTCGAAGCCGGGGAAGACCAGCCCGAGGGCCGTCCACACGGCCGCGTTCGTGTTCGAGCGCGTCACGGCCATGTAATCCGCGACTGCGGGGAAGAACGTGGCGTTCGTCGGGTTCGGGTTGATGGCATGGTCGCTCGATACCGACGGGCATTCGAAGATGGGGATGCGCGACGCGGCCGCCGGCTGGTTCACCACGTCGTCCCAGTTCAGCCGGTAGTTGTATCCCGTGCCCTTGAGTAGAACGTTGCCCTGCTCGAGGTACGGCAGCATGACCGACAGGAAGCCGTGCTTGGCGAAGTCGGCCTGGTTCGCGCCGGTCGTGCCTGCCCGCTGGTACGGGGCCAAGTCGGGCAGGTACGGACCACTGGACCCAGGGTTGACGACGGCCGGGGGCAGCACCGCGTTGGAGCTTTCGTAGTTGTGGATCGCCAGAGCAATCTGCTTGAGGTTGTTCTGGCATTTCGACCGGGCTGCCGCCTCGCGGACCTTTTGCACGGCCGGCAACAACAGGCCGATCAACACGGCGATGATGGCGATGACGACGAGCAGTTCGATGAGCGTGAACGCACGCCGCAAGTCGAGACGCGAACGCATCGAGGGGGAACTCCCACGGTGAGGGGACAGACGGTGACGGTGCAACTGGCTACACGCAGGATTGTACACGCCGGGCGTGCCTTTTTCACCGGGAAGCCCGCCCGGCAGGCGGTCACGGCGGGCCAGGTTCGCCGCCGGCGCGGGTTGAGAGGGCGCGCAGGGCCGGTTCGGACGTGTTGTTGGTCAGGAAGCGCACCGAGCCGTCGGCGAACGCGAAGTTTGCCCCGCCGGCGTGGAAGCTGCCGTAGGCGCAGGCCCGGGTATCGGTCTGGAGGTAACCGCCCAGCCCCGGTGGCGTGCCTGGCGCGACCGTGAAATTGATCGGGGCGAACATGGGTGGCGTATTCGGTGCTTCTCGGCCTTCGACGTGGCCGAACAGGTTGCCGGCCGAGTTCGACGTACAGGTCCACGCCCAACCGCCCCAACCGCCGATCGGATAGGTCGGATAGGCCACGTCGAAGTGCGGGTCGCTGTGCCGCTTTTCGCCGAAGAAGAACGTGTTCGAGAGGCCGTCGGTCACGTCGGCTTGCGCCACCGGCGGCAGCGTCTTGAAACTGACGCCGGGGTTAAGCGTGAAAAACATGCCGTCGCGCGTCTGCGCCGATGTGTAATAGGCCGTGGTCCCGGCCGCGGCGACGTAGCTGTTCGCCCCGTAGTAGCACAGGCCCAGCCCGCCGGTCGCCACGCGGACGACGTTGCCGCCCTCGAAGGCGACGTAGCCGGTGTTCGGCCCAGAGAACGAGTCGGCCGGGCAGATCAAGAGCGGGATGACCGCGGCGGCCGGCGCCTGTGGCGTCGGCTGGCCGTTGACGGTGAGGTTGTTGGGGTTGTTGAACTTGTCCCAGCGTCTCTGGAGGTCGGCCCGTTCGAGGTAGGGGAGCAGTTCGACGAAGACGTTGGTGCCGGCGTCGGTGGTGGCGGAGCCGGCCCCGTAGGGCGTGGCGACGCGCAGGCCGGCCGGGTAGTACCGCCGGCCGGATTCGTAGTTGATGGCGGCGAGGGCGACCTGTTTGAGAGTGTTCTGGCAGCGCGTGCGACCGGCGGCGTCGCGCACCTTCTGCACGGCCGGCAGCAGCAGGGCGATCAGGGTTGCGATAATAGCAATGACGACGAGCAGTTCGATCAGGGTGAACGCCCGCCGCGCGGCGAGTCGCGGACGCATGGGTGCCCCCGGCGCACAACGATTCCAGCCGTTACGATACAGGACCGCCCGCGGCAGGACAGTAAGCCAGTTCACAGAGCGTCGGGAATGTGCCGCACTTACACCAGATCGCGGTACAGGCGGTCGAAGACGTACGCGCCGAGTTCCAGCCCGTCCACGACATCGGCTCGCCGCTGTGGGTCGCCCCAGGCGTCCTCGACGACGGCGAAGAACTCCGCTGCGTGCCGCACGTCGATCTCCGCATGCAGCTTGTAGTGCGTCAGTTCGCCCTCGGCCACCCAGCCGCGGCGCACGACCGCTCGGCCGATGCGGGCCGACAGGTCGGCGAACGCGGACTCGATCGCGCCCAGGCAGCCGACGCCGACCTCCCACGCCTCCAACTGGCACGCCGCGCTGACGGCCGCGTTGAACGCTCGCACCGGGGCGCGGGCGGCCGGCCGGTCGTCGGCCCGCGCCCCGATCGAGCGCAGGAACTGCCGAAACGTTGCCTCGTGGAAGCGAGCCGGCTCGAAGTCGCCGTGTTCCTCGACGACGTTGCGCAGGATGTCGAGCCGTCGGGCCGGGTCGGGGATGCGACTGACCAGCGCTGCCATCGGCCGGGGAAAGAAGGCGACGGCGTGGTAGAACTGCTCCTGCGACCGACGGAACTCGTCGAGCGACATCGCCCCGCCGTCGAGGGCCGCGAAGAACGGGTTGCCGCCGATGTTCGAGCGTACGAGGACCGCATCGGCGGCGGCCAGGACGCGCGAAGCGTGGTGCGGTGCCGTCATTTCAAATCTCCGAGCTGTTGACGTTCCACGCTGGCCCGGCCGGCAGGCCGATGCCGTACACCGTCGCCGGGGCGTCGACCACGCCGTCCACGCCGAGCGCCCGCACCAGGTCCGGCGCGTCGGCCGCGGCGACGGCCACGAACAGCGCCGGCAGGCCCGACGCGGCAGCGACCCGACCGGCGGTGCGGACCAACTCCGCCCCCGCCTCCGGCGACCGCGCTGCGAAGCACGCGAGGTGGCCGCTGACGAGTTCGGCCCCGTCGTCGCCGACGAGCCGCTTGGCCCGCCGCGTGTCCTCGACCCGGCCGCACGCCAAACCATCCGGTGCCAGCAGCCAGGTCGGCGGCATCTCCGAGCGCGCCTCCGGGTCGCCACCGAGACAGGCGTAACGGCCGCGAGAAATATCACGGTAGGCCGCCAGCGCCAACGCGCCGTCGGCGCGAAAGCGTTCGTCGCCGGGCCGCGGCCCCTCCGGGCACGGTACGCGCAGGACGGCGAGCTTGGTGAGTGCGACAGCCCCAGGAATTCCGGCCGCGCCAGTGTAGGCCGGCGGCGTGGCGGCAGTACCGTCCATGACGACGCAGTAGCCGGCATCGGCACGCGTTCGCAGCCAAGGCTCCGCGGCCCACGCCAGTTGCAGATAGGTGAAACCGGTGCGGAACGACCGGCTCACCTTCAGGTCGCCGGCGTAGATGATGTTGCGCTCGCCACCGTCGGGCAATTGGATCGGGTGGACGGCGATGCCGAGCGTGCCGGCGACCCGACCGCGCGACTCGGCGACGAAACAGGCCGCGTCGCCAATGGCGCGGAAGAAGCGCGGGTAGTCGTCGCCGTGGCTGATGCGGAACGTGCGGCCCGGCCCGAGCGGGTACGCAAACTCGCTCTCAAACTCGGCGAGCGCCCGCGCCAACTCCGGCGACGGACGGTCGCGCAGGACGCGCACGCTCATCGCCGCACCCCCAGGTGGAGCGAGCGGTAGAAGAAGCTGCGGTCGCGCCGGTGCAGCGCGTCTGCCGCGTCGGCGTCCCACACGAAGCCGTCGCCGAGCGCCGGGACATCGAGCGTCGAGTTGAGTTGCCGGACCAGCACGAATCCGCCGGGCCGCAGCGCGTGCGCCGCGGCCGTCAACGTCGCGCGGGCTTCCTCCGCTGGGAGCCAATCGAGAATGTTCGATAGGTGAACGAAGTCCGCCGCGCCGAGCCGCTCGCGCAGCACCGTCGCCATGTCCGCGACCGACCAGGTGACGACCGTCATCGCATGCGGCACGTCCACCGTCAGCCACGGATACGCGACGCCCTCCGGGAAGCGGCCGGCGAGCATCTGCCACAGGTACGGGTTGTCGGCCGCGGGCAGCGTTGCCAGGGCGTGGCGGGTACGGGCGGCGAAATGGCGAGCGAACGGCTCGCGACGATTGTGCGTCGCCCGTTCGCCGAACAGCCTCACCAGATTCGGCAGCGACAGCACCTCGTCGTACGCCGCGTCGAGCGCCCGGCCAAGTAACGTGTCCGGGGCCACCCGTCGCGCTTGCTCGGCCAGGTCGCTGAGCCGCAGCAGCGCGTTGAGGTCGTCGTTGTGTGGACGCAGTGCATCGCGGAGTGCGGCGAACAACCGTTCGTAGCGCCCGGCGTGGTCGGGGCCAACCTCGGCGACGAACGCCGGAGGACCGAGTACGTCCAGCGCGTAACCGAGCCGTTGCAGGATGTCGGCCAAGGCACGCCCGCGTTCGCCGGGCGGCATGGGTGCGTGCCCCAACACCGCGAGCCGCCGGCTGTCGCCGAGTAGTGCGAGCTTGAGCCGGGCGAGCGCGATCTGCGCCGAGTTCGGATCGACGAGGTGGAGGCTGCCGACCCGTCCGCCGGCGGCGAGGGCGGCCGCGGTGCAACCGCCCGACGCGACCATGACGACCTCCGCACCCGGCGGCAGTTGGTCGAGGACCCCGGCGTCGAGCCGGGCGTCCTCGCGCACCTGCGCGAACGCCACCGGCAAGGCGGCGGCCTCGTCGAGCCAGGAGTCGGTTGGCACTGGCGTCACGCCCTCAGCGTACCGGCCCCCGGCACAACGGCAAACGCCGCACCCCACTGCGCTTCACCAATTGAGGTTGCCGAGCGGGGGGCGTCAGCCCCCTGAGACTTCCAAATCTCAGGGGGCTAACGCCCCCCGCTCGGCGGCGCGTCAACAGAGTTAGGCCGATTGTAACGCGGATGTCACCGGCCGTGGGCTGAGTCGAACGGCCTGCACCCCGGCACCGTAGGGAGTGGGTAACGCGCCGGTGGGCGGCGCGGTCGCCAGGCCAAACTCGCTTTGCCCGCGATCGGAGGACCGATGACACGTCTCGCTTCATCCAACCGCTACACCCTGGTGCTTGCGGGGTTGTTCGCCATCGCCATCCCAGTCGGTGCCCAGCCCGGCAAAACGAAAGCTGCTGAACCACCCGCGAATCGCGATCCCTACTTCACGCCGACCGCGGCCCATTCGACCTCGACCATGCCGCGGGTGATCATTCGCAACATTCGGGAAGATCGCGCCGGTAACATCTGGTTCGCCACGTTCGGCGGCCCGATTCGTTACGACGGCAAATCCTTTACGAACTTCGCGGAGCAAGTGGGGCTGGCGAAGACGCGAGTCTTTTCGCTCCTGGAAGATCGATCCGGCGCACTATGGTTCGGCTCGATCACCGGCGGCGCGTCGCGCTTCGACGGAAAATCGTTCACGAAGTTCACGGCGAAAGATGGGCTGGCCAACAACGACGTACTTTGGATCTTCGAGGATCGCGACGCCAATATCTGGTTCGGCACCGCGAAGGGCGTCAGTCGTTACGACGGTAAGTCGATGACGACCTTCACCACGAAAGACGGGCTGGTCCACGACTCCGTCTATGCGATCGCCCAAGACGCTTCGGGGCGAATCTGGTTCGGAACGCAGGGCGGCATTTGCTCCTACGACGGTAAGTCGTTTGCCAACCTCGCCGACCGGGTCGGGCGATCGTTCGTGAACATTCGTTCGGCGGTCGTGGACCGATCCGGGAACCTTTGGTTCGGCGGCCAGGAGGGGGCCTTCCGATTCGACGGCAAGACGCTGACGACGTTCACGTCCAAGGACGGGCTGCTGGACGACTTTGTCGGATCGATGATCGCCGACCGGGCGGGCAACCTCTGGTTCGGACACCCCGGGCGTTTTCCCGCCGGAAGTGGCGGCGCGAGCCGCTATGACGGCAAGACCTTCAAGCACTTCACGCAAAAGGAAGGCCTCGGCAGCGCCACCGTCTATTGCATGCTCGAAGACAAGGCCGGCAACATCTGGTTCGGCAGTGTCGACGCTGGCGCATGCCGCTACGACGGCAAAACCTTTACCTATTTCTCGGCCACCGAACCCCCTCCGTTACCGGCCAGGCCAGCGCAGCAGCCTGCAAACGACCAACCCCCAACGGCCGCCAAGGGCGACACCGTTTCGGAACTGAGCAAGAGTATCGGGAGCGTGTTTCACGACAGGAACAACAATTACTGGTTCGGAAGCAACGGCCAGGGCGTCTATCGGTACGACGGGAAAGCCCTGACCCAGTTCACGACGAAACACGAGCTGCCCCACGGCCATATTCGAGGAATCCAGGGCGACAAATCAGGAAACGTCTACATCAACACCCCGGCAGGTGTAAGCAAGTTCGACGGGCGGACCTTCACGACCCTGAAGCTCCCGGCAACTCCGTCCCCGATCACCGAATGGAAACTGCAACCGGACGACCTGTGGTTCGCAGGCGCGCAGGATACCGGCGTCGTGTTTCGTTACGACGGTCAGACGCTCCACCGTTTGGCCTTTCCGACGACCATACGCGGCGACGACCACTACGCGAGGACTCCGCGGTCTAAATACCCGAACGCTAAGTACAGCCCTTACGACGTGTACACCATCTATCGAGACAGCCGAGGACACCTGTGGTTTGGCACGGCCATTCTGGGCGCATGTCGCTTCGATGGCAAATCCTTCGACTGGCTGTACGAGGATCACTTGACGAACGTGCCCAACGGCGGATCGTTCGGCATCCGCTCGATCGTTGAAGACAAGGAGGGGAAGTTCTGGATCTGCAATACCCGCTATCGGTACAACGTCTCGCCGGGCAACCCGGCCGGCAACGGGCTGGTTCAGTACAAGCCGGAGAAGGGAATCGGCGACCTCAAGCCCCTCGTCGGGGCCGACGACTTCTACTTTGCGTCCGCCGCCCAGGACAACCAGGGGAACCTGTGGATGACGACCTACGGCGCGGGTGCCTGGCGATACGATGGCCAACGTATCGCGCAATTCCCGGTCATGGATGGTTCCAAGGGTGCCCACATCCTCTGCATCACCAAGGACAACCGCGGCGACCTATGGCTGGGGACGAACGATTCCGGAGCGTATCGGTTCAACGGCAAGACATTCGAGAAGTTTCGGCCATGAAGGCAGCGACGAACGTCTTCGCTCGCCAGTTCTGATGACAGCCGGAGCCGTGCCCCGCCGTCATCCCGGCGCGGCACGGCAACGCCCTACCCCGATGCGCCACACCGGTTCGACGAGGGCCAGACCGACAACCAGATCGACGGCGTAATGGTAACGCAGGTACTGCGTCGCAAACACCATCCCGGCCGACGGCCCGGCCGCGAGCCAGAAGCGCCAGCGCTTCGCCCGCCAATCCTCGCGCAGGATCACGCCGGTGACGAGGACGTGCAGGCTCGGAAACGTGTCGAAACCAGTCGAGCCGCCGGCCACCAGCCACGCCGTGAACCGCCCGATCGGTCCGCCGCTGACGGGTGGGCCAAACAGCTCCGGGTACGCCAGGCCCGGACTCAGCGCCGGCACGAGCAGGTAGCCGGCGAAGCCAACCGCGAACGCTAGGCACACCGGGCCGAAGTAGCGCACCGCGTCCCGATCCGATCCGAGCAACGCGAAGCCGAGGGCGACATGAAGGTAGACGTAGTAGCTCAGGTAACACGCGCTCGCCACGTCGGTCAACCACGGGGCGGCAAGGGTCTGCACGGCCACGCACGGCATCGTGCCGCAGACGGCCTCGTCGGCGGCCCGCAGCAGCGGGTCGCGCACCGTCGGCTCAAGCGCGGCGATGAGTCGCCCCGCGGCGAAGTAGAAGCCGACGACGAAGGCATAGGCGATGACCAGTCGCCATTTGAGATTTGAAATCGTGCGTACCGCCACGGCGAACAAAAGCGTCGCCGCGCCGACGGAGACGCCGAGCCACCGCGGCAACAGAGTCAGCGCGGCCACCGTGCCGACGGCGGCGAGCGCCCATTCGTGCGGCAACGGTCGGCGGTCACCCACGGGCGAGCCACCGGCCCAAAGGACTGCGGCGCAGACTGCCCACGACGAACTCGCGGACGAATGCGAAGTACGACGGGATGTACGGCGCGCCGCGCGCAAGCAACTCTGTCTTGAGTGCCCGGTGTAACTGCGGCAGATGGTACCACGGCACGCCGGGATAGAGGTGGTGTTCGAGGTGGTAGTTTTCGTTGCACATGAAGAACGCCGTCACTGGGTTGGTCAGGATCGAGCGCGTGCCGCGAATCTCGTCGTCGGCGTGTTCGAGCAGCGTGTGCTGGCTCATGCCGCGGATGTTGACGAGCGTGTTGATGACGAGCATCGGAATCAGCCACGCGTGCAGCAAGATCGTGCCCGACACGAACGCGACGGCCGCAGCGACGCCGAGGGCCAGCAGCGCGACTTCGAGGAGGATGAAAGCGCGGTCGCGTGCGGTGCCGTGGCGGAAGCCGAGGACGGGGATCGCCGTGATGTATGCGGGATAGCCGGCCACGAGGCGACCCCAATACATGGCGACGCGCAGCCAGGTCCAACTCGTGTAGTTGTGGTAGTGGTCCGGGTCGCCGGGTTGGCCGAGGTGGCGGTGGTGGCGCAGGTGCAGCACGCGGTAGGCCGCGAAGTTCTGTAGCACCGGCAGGGCGCACGCCGCGCCGAGCACGTGGTTGACGGCGCGGTTTCGCGACAGCGTGCCGTGAACGGCCTCGTGCGTGAACAGGCTGACGCCGTGCAGCGACGCGGCGGCGAGCAGGTACAGCGGCAGGCACGCGAGCCAGTGCCCGGCCAGCAAGCACGCCCCGGTCGCCGCGAGTGCATACAGCAGCACGAACGTCACCAGCCGCGCGGCGTGACTGCGGTCGAGGCGGTGCAGCCGCTCGATCAGAACGGCATCGACGTGCGGATGGTTCACAGCACACTCCGGCTTCGGGTTAATTCCTCGTTCCCAGGCTCTGCCTGGGAACGCACTGCCTTGCCGGCTCTGCCGGCCGTACTGCTGTGGGCCGGGCACTTCCCGGTTCAGGCGGCGGAGCCGCGCGAGGTAGTGCGTTCCCAGGCAGAGCCTGGGAACGAGGTGTACTGCAGTTGCCGAGTAGGCGTCAAACCGCCCGAACGCGCAACGCCTAACCGCTACGCTCGCGCTGTCGCACCGGCGGCAGGACGCGCACGCCCGGCACCAACGGCCCCGGCTGGCCCTTGCCGGCCTGGTCGCGCGCCCACGACGCCACCCAATCGCCCCACGGCACCGCACGTTCGCCGAACAGGATGCGCCGCGCCTCCAACTCCGGCGGCGGCACGGCCGGCGTGCCAGCGACGATTCGCGGATGCAACACCGGTCCTTCTCCGAGATCGTACACGACCTCCGCGTCGCCGGTCCAGACGACCAGCCGGCCGTCCGCGATGTCGTAGGCCGGGGCCGGCGGCGGGAAACTCGCCTCGATCTGCTCGCGCACCAGGTCCACGCCAGCCGCCATGTAGAAGCCGCTCAGGGCCAGCGCCAGCACCTCCGCCTCCGCGGCCGACAGTTTCGGCAGCCAGCCGACCCGGGCGACCCGCGCCAGCAGAAAACCGGACTGTTCCTCGAAGGTCAATTCCAACGACTCCTCGCCGTGGGCCGGACACGCCAGCGCGAGCCGAATCCGCACCGAGCCAGCATCGACGCCCACCAGGCGCAGCGGGCCGGACGCCCAGTTGCGGCTGCCTTCGATGAGGGCCAGCAGTTCGCGCTCGGCGAAGTGGCGGATCGCTTCTTCCGCATGGAGGAGCGCCGCGCGGAGCTTGCGGACCGGCCGCCAGTCGCCGCTGCGGGCGGACCGCCGGCCGACCTTGCGCAGCTTGGCGTACAGCTTCGGCAGCGTGCCCGCGTGGAACCCCGGTCGCAACAGCCGCGGCAACGTCTCGCCGTGGTGGCCGACGACGACCGGACTCAAATCTTGCGGCCGATTCGCCCCGTAGAGCCGCCAATTCTCCTTCAACTCCCAGACGAGGAAGCCCGCCGCGCCCGGTAGCAGGTGAATGACGCCGAACGCCAGGCTGAATGCCAGCGGCTTGCCGAGGAACAGTAGCGGCGTG
This sequence comes from uncultured Alcaligenaceae bacterium, assembly GCA_964574975.1. Lineage (GTDB taxonomy): Bacteria > Planctomycetota > Planctomycetia > Gemmatales > Gemmataceae > JAXMAS01. Next base: position 10,462 of record CAZNSL010000039.1, read on the forward strand.
GCGAACAACTCCGTCAGCGGGATCCAGAACGGCACCAGCAACTTCGCAGCGACCGTCACGGCCGGGAAGTGCTTCACCGGGTTCACCGTCGGCTCGACGAAGACGTTAACCGTCAGCCGGACGACGTACGCCACCAGGAACCAGACGAAGCCGAAGGCGGTCTTCGCCACGAGTGCCACCCGACTCTCGCCGCCGCGGAAACGCAGCCACTCGTCCACCGCGTACAACGCGCGGTCGATCCATTCGAGGCCGGACTTGAAGGCATCGACGAACAGCCGCAGCAGGCCCGGCACGAAGCCGCGAACGTAGTCCCACGGCCGGGCCAGCCACTCGGCCGTCGCGTCGCGCAGCGCCCGCACCCAACGCGCTTCGAGCAGCCAGCGCACCGGCGGCAACCGAAGCGCCGCGGCCGGCCAGTCGACGAACACCGTGCGAGTCGCCCGGCCCACTGAGCGCGCTCCGACGACAACCGCGTGGCGAAACGCCGGCCAGTTCATCAGGAGGACGTAGAAGATACCGAGTCCGACGACTGCGCCGCCGAGTTCGTCGTATTCCAGGTGATGCGGCAGGCGGACGAGGTGGAGCATCTCCTGCGCGAAGACGACGGTGGCGTAGGCTCCGCCGAACGGAATGGCGACGTGGCGGACGAACAGTCGGCCGGGGTGCGTGCCGAACGCCAGCGAACTGCCGCGTTGCAGCCAGCGTAGGTAGACCTCACCCCGGCGGTACAGCCCGGCTGCACGCACCGCGAGGGCACGGTTGGCGCGCAAGAGCGGATCGCCGGTGAAGAACTCGGCGGCATCGGTCAGGTTCGGCAGCTTTAGACCGTTGCGCGACACGGCGTCGCGCAGGTCGCCGAGCTTCAGGAAGCCGCGGTCGGCCAAGGTGTCGAGCAGTTCCTCGACGAGCTTGTCGCGAGCCACGCGCTCCGGATAGTTCGCGGGCATCAGGCCGACATCGTCGAGTGTGCCCGCCAGCACCGGCCGGAAGTGGTCGCGCAGCCGCGCCTCCGCCCGGTGGAGCGCGTCGCGCAGCAGTCTGGCGAGGGCGTGCCGCTCCCCCATACTCACTCGCACGGCCGGCAAACGGTCGGCGGCGCGGCGCAGGTGTTTGACCGTCAATACGAGCGGCTGGTCCGACAACGGTCGCACCAGCGGGCGACGGAAGCCGGAATACGTCCATTCGACGAGGTCGGGCGCGAACAGCGGCCGCTCGCGGTCGAGGCAGACCGTTTGCAGGTCGTACAGCAGCCGCGCCTCGGCTGGCCAGAGTCTGCCGACGGCCCTTGGCAACAGCGCCGGCAGGGCCGCCCGCCACGCCACGGCGTCGGCGTCATCGAGGTTCAGAGCGATCCGCAGCCGTTCGACGAGGCGGTCCAACTCGCGTCTGGCGCGATCCCCGGCACCGGCCAATGTTGCGTCGAGGGCGGCCCGCACGGTGTTGCCCTTGGCCGCGGCCCGGTCGGCGCGGGCCAGGAGATCGCCACTGTCGGCCGAGACCGGCGGCGGCACCGCATTCTCGGCCTCGACGCCCACCTCCAGGTCGTCGAAGGAAGCGGCCGGTTCCAGCGCGCCGGCCAGCCGCGTGGCGGCGAACAGTGCAGCCGCATCCACGTCGCCGGACAGGATCGCGTCGATGCGCTCAAACGACGCGACGGCCGGGAAGTAGTACGGCAACAGCGCCGGCGAGAAGAACCGCAGTTCCAGGTACAGGGCCGCGAATTCTTCGTAACACGTGTGCTCGTCGCGCGGTGCTAGGAGCAACCGCTCCTCGGTGAGGACCGTGCGTACCTCGTCGAACTCGGCTTGACCGATGCGGCGGATGCGGTCGCGCACCGCGGCGGCGTCGAGCCGCAGCGCATCCACGGCTCGGTGGACGCGCAAGTGGAACAACAGCCGCCAGTATTTGAGCCGCGTCGCATCGGCCGGTCGGTCGGCGTGCCGTACCGGGTCGGGGGCTGCCAGCAGCAGAACCGTCGGCGGCAACTCGCGACCCGGTGCGAGGCCGAGTTCCTCGCGGGTCGCCACGGCCAGGAGTGCGTCGCGGCCGACGGCGTAGCCCTTGCGGTGCGGCGTATGCAGACCGACGCCGGCCAGTCCGCGGTCGGCGCGGATCGCGCGACGCACCAGCCGTGCCGGCACCAACAGTGCCGACGGGTCGGCAGCTTCGACCAGCCGCGCGAGCGCGGGCAGGTCGAGGGGGGGCGCGGCGTCGACGGGCTTCGGCACGGGACCCTCGCAATCGGCAATTCGTGGCGCTATCGTAACCGCCGGTCGGGGCCGCAGCCACTACATCAATCGGAAAGCGATCCAACCTCGACCCCGGAGACCCGACTCGTGCGACACCTTTCCCTCCTGGCACTGGCCCTCGCGGCCCTGCCGTGCCCGGCCGCCGACTTCCCGCTCAAAGACGGCGACATGTGGGTGATGGCCGGCGACAGCATCACCGCGCAACACCTACACTCGAACTACTTCGAGGCGTTCTGCTATGCCCGCTACCCGGCGCTGAAGTTCGCCTTCCGCAACTCCGGCGTCGGCGGCCACACCATCCCATCGACGCTCGCCCGCTTCGACTACGACATCGCCGCTTGGAAGCCGACGGTCGTCTCCGTCGAACTCGGCATGAACGACAGCGGCAATACCTCGACCGAGAAGTTCATCGAGAATATGGGCACGATGGTCGTCCGCATCCGCGCGGCCAACGCCCGGCCTGTGATCCTGTCGGCCAGCCCCGTCAACGACGGCACCCGACTCGCCAAGCTGGCCGGTCGCAACCGGCGGCTCGACGAGTACGCCACCGCGCTCCGGGCGTTCTGTGCGAAGGAAGACATCCCCTACGCCGACCAGTTCCACGCGCTCGTCGATGTCTGGGGCAAGAACAAACCGCGCGAGGCGTTCGTCAACGCTACCGCCACCCTCAAGACGCTCGCGGCGGACGACTCGGTGGCTGGCGTTGATCACCTGCGGGCGTTCCTCGCCGCACAGGAGCATGCGACCCATAAGCCGGTGTCGATGCAGGGCGACCCGGTCCACCCCGGCCCGAACGGCCAGGTGATGATGGCCGCCGCGCTGCTCAAGGGGCTCGGCGCGGAGGGTTTCGTCAGCAGCGCAACCGTGGACGCAGCCGGTTCGGTCGTCGAGACCAAGGGGTGCGCCGTGACGAACGCGAAAGCGGCGCACGGCGGCGTCGCGTTCGACCGGCTCGACAAATGCCTGCCGTTCCCGATCCCTGACGCGGCCCGTGTCGTCCTGCCGATGGCCCCGGACGTGTTGGCGTTGAGCCGCTACATGCTGACGGTGAAGGGACTCAAGGCCGGCGAGTACCAGGTCAAGGTCGATGGCGTCGCCTGCGGCAAGGCGTCGGCCGCCGACCTCGCGGAGGGCGTCAACCTGACGGCACTGGCGTACGACCCCGCGAACAAGGCCGACAGCACCATCGTCAAGCAGGCCCAGGCGCTGCTCGCGGCGGTGGCAGCGAAGGAGGGCGTCGTTGGAACGTGGCGGGACTTGTCGAAACGGGCGCACGCGCCGAACGCGGCGGCGGAGTTGAAGGAGCAGTTGGCCGCATTGACCGCGAAAGTCGAGGAGGCCGACACGAAGATTCGTCAGGCGGCCAAGCCGAAGACGCTTAAGTTCGAGGTGGTGCCTGCGCCGGCGATCGCGAACTGAGCTTCAACTCCCGTGACGCCGCGAGCCGAGCTTGCGAGGCG
>CAZNSL010000040.1:0-14076 GCA_964574975.1 uncultured Alcaligenaceae bacterium
GCGGGACGTAGTGGAGGATTTCGCGGAGGTCGGTAAGCCGTTGCATGGTGCCGGGTCGGTACTCACGTTCGGATCGTCACTATATTAGCAGCCCATGGAGTCGAGTGCAGTCGCCCCGGCCAATACCACAACTGCCATGCCTGAAAACGTCGTCATCATCGGCTCTGGCCCCGCGGGCTGGACGGCCGCCATTTACGCCGCCCGGGCCAACCTGCGGCCACTCGTGTACGAAGGAGCTATCTCGGAGGAGAACCGCGTCAAAGGCACGACGCCGCTCGGACAACTCAACTTGACGACGGAGGTCGAGAACTTTCCGACTTGGCCGGCCGGCGACACGCGGGCCTACCTCAAGACGGCCCTGCCACAGGACCTACAACCGTACTGGGTCGCTACCGACAAGCCTCAACCGACCCACGGTATCAACGGCCCCGAGCTGATGGAATTAATGCGTCAACAGGCCAAGCAGTTCGGTACGCGCATCGTCACCGACGACATCGTAAAGGTGGACCTGTCCAAGCAGCCGTTCGTGCTGACGCCGTCGTCGGGCGACAGTTTGGAAGCACGGACGCTCATCGTTGCCACCGGGGCGAGGGCCAACTACCTTGGCCTGCCGTCGGAGGACAAACTGAAGAATCATGGCGTCTCAGCGTGTGCCGTCTGCGATGGTGCATTACCCCGGTTTCGAAACAAGCCGTTGGTCGTCGTCGGCGGCGGCGACTCGGCCGTTGAAGAGGCGAGCTATCTGACGAAGTTCGCGAGCAAGGTCACGATGGTGCTTCGCCGCGACGTGTTCCGTGCCAGCAAGATCATGGCCCACCGGGCGTTGAACAACCCCAAAATCGAGCCGCGTTACTTCTCAATCGTCGATGAGGTCATCGGCAAGCCAGGTCCGACTGGAGTCACCGGAGTGGTACTGAAGAACGTCAAGGATGGAAGCAAGCATGAGGTTCCGGCGGCGGGTTTGTTCCTGGCGATCGGGCACACACCAAACGTCGACTTCCTCGGCGGGCAGCTCGAATTGACGGAGACTGGCTTCATCAAATTGACGACGCCGCGGAGGACGTACACCAGTGTCGAGGGCGTGTTTGCCGCGGGCGACGTGGCGGACGACTACTACAAGCAAGCGGTGACGGCGGCGGGCACCGGCTGCATGGCCGCCCTCGACGCGGAACGCTGGCTGGCGGCCCACGATGAGGGCTGACACCCGGTTCGCGACACGTCGCAGAAGCGTTCTTGCTCATGAACGCTTCAGCGACGCATCGCGAACCGTGTCACTTCAACTCCGCGGGGTCGAACTTGGCCGCCTTCTGCAACTCCGGCTGCGCCTGCAAGAACTTGCTGCGCTTCGTCAGGTGTTCCTTGAGTAGCCCCAAGTTCCGCTGCAAGTTCTTGACTGCCTCGTCGGCGTTCTCGCCCTGTAAGGTCGCGCGGTAGCGTACCTCGTCCTTAAGCCGCTCGCCGGTCGCGTCGATCAGCGGAAAGAACACCTTGTCGGTGTAGACCGTTTCGAGCAAGTCCTTTGTGCGGGCCAGAAAGTGCTTGCGGTACGTCGGATTGGCCAAGAGCGGTTTCGATAAGTAGCCGCCAGGCCGCCACCAGGCCGTGCCCATGCCGATCCCGTTGGGCGCGGGCACGAACTTCGGCCAGCCGGGCGGCGTGTCGCCCTGCATCCCGAACGTCAGCGGCATGTCGGTGAACACCAACGGCTCATCGCGCAGACCGTCGTGATAACCCCACGTCTTGTCCTGGTCCCACGGGTAGAGCGTCCATTTGCCGGTGCCAGGTGAGTCGTGGTAGAGGAAGTAATTGTTAAAGTAGCCGTCCCAGTGCGACAGCACCATGTTGATGGCGTAATAGTTCACCGTCTGAACGACATCGAACTCCTTCTTGATGACGGCCCACTGCTCGTCGCCACGGGTCGTCGTAAGCCGGTCGTACAGTTGCACCAGGTCGTCGTGCCCAGCGTGGATGTGCGTCTTCTTCTCGTGGGCAGCCCGGACGTTGCGGCCGACCCACTGGGACTTGTAGAGGTTGCCGTCGGCCTTCAGACCGTTGTGGCGAAGGAACGCCTTGTTTGGCTGCTCGACCAGCAGTTGGTAGCCGACCGGCCGACCATCGACCCAGGTGCGCAAGAAGTCGGTGCGCGGGGCTGCGTTGCCAGCCCGACGGTACAATTCGTAGGCCAGCGGCTCTGCCAGCACGAATCGGTCGAGGTACTCGTAGATCAGGTTGAACGTGGTCATGCCGTCGAGCGCGTGATGCTTGTGTAACCGCACCTTCCGACCGGCATTGCGTGGGGCGACGGTGACGAAGTCGAACAACTCCGGCTTGCCGGACTTTTGCGACACGAAGACGAACGCGGAGTTACCTCGCGGAGGCGGCTCCGGTGAGGGTGGCGAGCCGAAGCCGAACTGGCGTTCGGCTTCCTGCTTGGCGGCGCGGAACTCCGCTTTGCCGACATTGACGATCAGGGCGAACGGCAGTTTGCCCGGCTTGAACGGCTCGTGAACGAAGAGCGACATGGCCGGACAGACTTCATTTGCGCACGGGTGGATCCGTACGCCGCCGTCTGTGTCCACAGCCCGGACGCGTAGGCGGACGATACGGTTGTTCTCCTGGGCAGGCACCGTGGCTGTGTATTTGCCAGCGGCAGTCTTCTCCATCGGCAACGTCGCCTCGGGCGTCTCGAAGCCAGGGCCGGCAACGCGGTACAGCAGTTCGACTGTGCGGACGCCGGTCGGTGCCGTCACTTCGGCTTCAACGCCGATGGTCTGGCCCGGTGCGGGGTGTTCGATCTGAGATTTCAGATGTGAAATTGAAGGCGGCAGCCGCTTCGCGTAGCTCGCGTTGGCTTTGCCGGGCGTGCCGCCGGGCTTCGGAATGCCGCTCGACAGCGGCGACGGTGCCCAGTTGTTCGCGTCATCGCCAGGTGCGGTCGGGCAGATGCGTTCGAGCGATGCCGAGTACCCGTCGGGCGCGACCGGCCACGGCGTACGGGACTGATACTTGACGGAATCGACCACCTTCCCGTCTGCGTTGGTCAGGTCGAGTCGCTCGCTGTTATGCGATAACGCCCCGTCGAATGAGCCGGCCGCGTCTTGGCCGTAATAACGCTTGTACACCGCAAGGTCCTTGCAAACAACGAAGAACCCACCCGGCGACAGGATCGTGCCGGCCGGGAACTCGTAGCGGACCGCCTTGGTCAGCTTCCAGCCGGACAGGTCGGCGGGTTTGTCGCTGGCGTTGTGCAGTTCGACGAACTGCAAGTTGTCGAGGTCGTCGGGCGGGTTGTACATCACCTCGTTGAGGACCACTCCGGCGTTGGCCCACGCGGCGGTGATCGTCATAGTGGCGAGGACGGCACAGCGGATGGGAGACATCTGACGGACTCCGGGGGAAAGGACTGTCCGCTATCGTAACCCGGCGCGGCGTGAAGTGCGAGACTCGCCAGTTGGAAACCGCACGACCCCTACGGCCGGGCGGCGATCTTGCGCGACCGGCACAGATTCGCGCCCCAGCGGCCGCCGGATCGGTTACAATCGCGGTAGCCACCGCGCCCGCACGTCGCCGCAGGAGACCGATGGCCGACACGTCGTTCGCCGCGGCACGCATCCTCCGAACCGTCGTGTTCGTCGCAGCGCTATGCGCGCCGGCCGTCGCGCAACCCCCTGCAAAGGCTACCGATCCAAAAGCCGGCCGCACCCTCGACGCGCTCAAGGTTCCGCCCGGTACGGTGATCGTCATCAGCGACAACCCGCGCGAGGCGTTTCAGCACGTCGACGCGGTCGTCCTCAGCCCCGACGAATACCGCCGGCTCGTCGAGGCGGCCGAGCAGTCAAAACGGCCGGCCGCGCCGGATCGACCGGAGGTGCCGAGTGTCTGCCGCATCGGGGGACGAGTCGAATCCCGCGGATCGCACGAGATCGCGTCGTTGCGCGTTAGCTACGCCTTCCGCACTACCGTGCCACGCACCGTCGTGCAGCTCGGTTTGCAGAAGGGCAAGCCGACAGCCGCTCGCCTCGGCGACGGCAAACTGCCGGTACTGCTGCCCGGCAAGGAGGACGAAGGGTTGGCCGCGCTGATCGATGGAGTCGGCGAACACGCGCTGACGGTCGACATCGAAGTGCCGCTGACCTCACGTGGGTCGAAGGGCGGCGAGCGCGGCTTCGAACTGGGCCTACCGGGCGCGGCGATCACAGCCATCGAGAAGCTAGAGTTACCGGATGGGGCAGCTCGCGTTCGCGTCGGTGGGCGGACTGTGCCGCCGCGGGCTTTAACCCAGGCAAACGCAGCATATGTCCTCGGGCCGGTGCCACGGCTCGACGTGGTTTGGGACGTGCCCGCAGCCAGTGGTCCGGTCGAACTCCAGACGGTCGTTGACGGGGTCGCCGACGTTCGCATCGATGAGAAGTTTGCGACGACGCACACTCGACTGATGCTGAAAGTGCAGCGCGGTACGGCCGGAGAGTTCCGCATTCAAATGCCGCCGAACGCGGAACTAACTGCCGACGGAACCGACGCGGATGTCAAGATCGAAAGACCGCCGGACCCGCAGAGACCGGTCTGGGTAGTGCGCCGCGAGGCGAGCGCCGACGAACTGCGACTTGATGCAGTGACGCGTACCGAACTGAGACCGGGCGATCCGATCCGAGTAGTCCTGCCGTCCGTGACCGGCGCAGGGCAGCAGCGCGGCACGATCGCGGTAGCCGGACTGCCGACGTTGCGGCTTGCGATTCATTTGAAGCCGGGAGCCGAACTCGCTCGCCGTGAGGGAAGTGACGACACGGCGTTCACCTACTCCCGCATCCCCACCGGGCCGCTGCTGGAGATCGAGGTCACCGCGCTGAAGGGCGAAGTCGAAACAACGATCGGCCACCAGTTGACGCTGTCCGAAATCGGCTGGCGCTGGCAGGGGCGACTCGAGGTGCGCCCCGTGCGCGCCGAGGTCGGCCACCTCGACATCGAATTGCCGCCCGAATTGCAGGAATTTCGCGCGGTTTCGGCGGAACTTGTCGAGTCGATCCGGCCGCTCCAAAACGGCGGCGCGGGCCGACGGGTTGTCCGCCTCCAGTTGGCCGAGTCGCGCCGCAAGCCGTTCGCCGTCGTCCTCGAAGGCGTGTTCCCGCTGCCGTCCGGGGCAACGTCGGCCAATCTGTCGCTACCGCGGACCACAAGCACACTCGACCGCGGCGGAACGCTGGCCGCAACGGTGCCGGCCGGGATGGAACTGCGAGCCGCGCTACGCGAGTGGGTACGGGACCGCATCGGTGAATGGGAGCGCGCTTTGGACGCCGGCCCGCGTGGTCCGGTCAGCGCGGTCGCTACTTTCGACCATGCGCCAGCTCGGCTCGATGTGTCCTGGCGCTCGCCGCGCGATGACGTGCCGACCACGGCCAGCGTTCACGTGTTCCTCGGCGAACATCAGTCAACCGTTCGCCACGTTTGGACACTGTCTGGTGCAACACGCAAGTTCGTCCTCCGTGGCCCGCCATCGCTCGCAGGCCGGCTACGAGTGGATAAGGGCGGTACTGCCACTCCGGTCGGTCCCGGCGAGTGGTCGGCGCAGGCAACAGCGGGATCGTTCGCGGTCGAATACAGTTTCCCGCTGGCGACCGACGAGACAACTCCCGTGGCAGTGCCACTCGTCTGGCCGGAGCCGTGCCCGCGCGGCGAGACTGAGGTCTGTGTCTGGGCTGGGCCGACGCTCGCACCCCCTCGGGCGATTGGCCCGTGGACCGAACTGCCGCCGCAGCCAGTGGCTGACCAACTCGACTTACCCGCCCTTTGCCTGCGCGGCGTTGGCGGACAACTGCCCCTCAGCCTCGAGCTTCGTGCGGCCGACATTGGCAGTCGTCCGGTCGTCGAAAAGCAATGGGCGCAAGTCGTCCTCGATGCCAGCGGACAGGCATATCGCGTTCGCGCATGGGTACGACCGGCCCGGGGGCGTCGATTGTCCGTCGAGCTGCCAGCCGGAATCGACGCGGCAAGGGCGAGCGTTCTCGTGGACGGCAAACGAGTCACCACCGGCAACGCGGGCAGACGGCGCTGGTTCGTCCCCACCGACTCCGATGGCGGGCACGACCCTCGGCAGGTCGAGATGCTGTACACTCGCCGGCCCGCCGAATTCGGCCGCGAAGTTGCTATCGACTTGCCCGAGTACCCGGGCGTCGAGCCGCCGCCGACGCGCGTACAAGTCGCGGTGCCACCGAATTCGGTTCCACTCGCGAGCGGCCACTTCTCGTTCAACGAGTCGTGGAACTGGAATCGGGTCATGCCCGTTCTCCGGCCCGCCCAATCGACTGCGGATATCGCCTCGTGGTTTTCTCGTCCGGGCCAGTCGGTCGAAACGGACCCGTCCGTCGCGGACAACTTGGACAATGGTCTCTATGCTGCGTCGGCGGTCGGCGGTGGGTTTCGCATCTTTATCGTGCCACGACCGATACTCATGCTCGTGATGTCTACGGCTGCGCTGCTGGCGTTCGCTGGAGTCTTCGTGGCCGGATCGGGATGGCTCCGGGCCGTGCTTGCTATGGTAATCGTCGTTGGCGCTGCCGCAGTGGCCATCGCCGCCCCGCACGCAGCGGGTCGGCTACTGATGGCATCACTTCCCGGAATCTTGGCAATTCCCGTCATCATCGTGGTACGGTCAGTCCTACTGCGTCGCTACCGCCGAGGTCTGTTGGCGCTGCCTGGCTTTTCCCGCGACGTGCCGACGAGCCGCAGCGTCAACGGTTTCGCCGCGCGACGCGAGCCATCCACGGTCGATTCTCCTGAGCGGCCGGCCGAGCGATCCTCGTCGCGGCAGGTGGTGAGTTGAACGCGCGACGGCTATTCCCGGTCGTGCTGGCCGCGATCCTGGCGATCGCCGGTCTCGTGGCATCTGCCGACGGACTGGGTGACCTCGCATTCCACCGCGTCGCACTGCGACCAGATCGACTGGCCGTGGAACTCGAACGCGCCCGGCTCGGAGTCTGGCGGCAACTGCCTCTCGACCAATTCGACGACCTGGCCCGTCGCGCTGCCACTCCTCCGGCCGAGCGGCCGCGCCTGGTCGAGACGCGCTACCGCGCCCGGCTCGACGACGAGTCACTCATGGGTTCGGCCGCCTGGACTGTCCGCCAAGCTAGCGGCAATTCCGCGCTACTTTCCATCGACCCGCTCCAGGTGGCGCTGCGGCGGGTGACGTGGGATGGCGGCCGACCGGCGGTTTTCGGCAACCTCGACACCCGACCGCAGTCCGCCGGCCTGGAACTGCTCGTTGACCGATCCGGCGAGCAAGTCCTCGCGCTCGACTGGTCGGCACGCGGCGTACCGGAGCCGACGGGACTTCGCTTCGACCTGCGACTGCCAGCCTGCGCAGTCGCCGTCTTGGAGCTGGAACTGCCCGCGGATATCGAGCCGTTTGCGGCACGCGATGGTGCCGTGCTGACGGGATCTTGGCCGGCCGAGGGGGGGCTCCGGTTGTGGCGAGTCGCTTTCGGGCCGTCGACGCAACTGGACCTCACGCTCCGTCGTCGCGTGCCCGTTGCGGATACCGCACCACTCGTCTTTGCGCGCCAGCGCAACACACACGAATTGACCTTCGGCGCGGCGACCTGCGAGTACGTCATCGACTATGAGGTCGCCCGCGGTGCCATCACCGAGTTGGCGCTGGAGTGCGACCCCGGTTTCCGCCCGACTGAGGTCGCGGCCCGAAACCTCCGGGGCTGGACGGCTCTCGCCGGCAAAGCCGTTGGTGCGTCGCGCGTGGTTGCGACGCTCGCCGAGCCGACGCAGGGAGGTGTTCTCACTCTCCGCGGTAGCTGCGACTTGTCCACCGATTCTCCCTGGCACAGCCCATCAATCCGCCCCGTTGGCGCGGTCCCACGGGGCGAGACGCTGACACTCCGCGTTCATCCCGATTTGCGACTGGCCGACTGGAGTTCCGGCGGGTTTCGGGTCGCCGACGTAGCCCTGAGCACGGACGGATGGCATACGATCCAGGTGCACTCGTTGACTGGACGCGACGACGGAGTGCGGCCGTCGGCCCGCGTCATTGTTGGTGGACCAGACTACACGGTGCGTCAGCGATTGTGGTGGCACGTCGCATCGGAGCAAGCGACGCTTACCGCCGAACTGGCCCTGACGGTGGCGCGCGGGACGGTCGAGCGTGTGCCGCTGGAGCTGCCGACGGGCTGGACGGTCCAGCGCGTGGAGTCCAGGCCGCCAAACGTGGGTCCCGCGTACGAGGTATCGCCCGACCACAGGACATTGACGTTGACGTGGCCGCGCCCGCTGGCGGCCGGCGACGTGCCGACGGCGTCCGTTGTCCTCGCTCGCCCGACGCCAAAGGGCGACATGCCATTCCCCGATCTCGTTCCGTGGGCCGCCCGTGGACGGGACGGGGTACTTGTCGTCCGGGTGGAACCGGGTCTGGAGTCGTCCACCCGCGGGCCGACCGCACTAGCGACGGACGCGGCAGAAGAATTGGCCAAGGTTGCGCCCTGGGGCGGAGCGCTGCAACCGACTGCGGCGTACGCCCTCCCGCGCAGCGCAGTCGAAGGCGTCCTCCGGGTCGCACCCGTTCGGCCAGACTATGCCACGTCGATGATCACACGCGTCGTCGCCGCCGGCCGCAGCGTCCGAGTCGAACACGAACTGCACGTTGAACCCACCGGTGGTGCCCCGGATGCGGTTGTGCTGTATTTGCCCACGGCCGGGCACGAGCCGTGGGACTGGCAGGTGGCGCGCGGTCGCAACCGCGTCCGATCGGCGGTTCGTTGGCCGTCGGGACCGCCTCTCGCCTGTTGGCTCGCGGCCACGTCAACGTGGGAAGCGGTCGCCATTGCTGGCGTGCGCGACCCCGCCGTGTGGTGGCGCGTCGCATTCGAGCGCCCGCTTACGGAGGCCGTCGACCTCCGTGCATCTGTCGAGTTGGCCTTGCCCAGCGAGCCGGCGGACGCAGTGGCTGCCGCGATCGCTCCGCTCGGCGCAGCAAGGGAATTGGAGGTTCTCGCCACCGCTGGTACAGCACCTGCCTGCGGGACATCGTGGGCGGTCCCACTGGTTCGGACGCCGACGGCACAGCGTGAAAGCCACGAAATCGAGGTCATCTTGCGCACACCCGGATGGGGCGTTCGCACGAGCGGAGCGACAGAACTGGCCATCCCGGAGTCGTCGCCGGGGCGACATCGATATCGTGCGGAGAACGGCGCAGCGCGAATAACACTGATGCGCGTTGCGGCAACGGACGGTACGATCGACGGTACCCGGATCGAATCGAGCTTGCGCGAAGGCGGTTGCGACCACGAGTTAACGTTCCGACTGTGGGACTGGCCGACCGCCGAGGTCGCGGTCGAGCTGCTGAACGGTGTCATCGTCCACACGGCAAGTGTAGACGGGCATACCACGCGGGCTGAGATGAGCGACGGTTCGCGGTGGCGGATACCCGTACCGTTCGGTCGAAGAGTCAGCACGGTGACGGTACGCTTTTCGGCGGTCGTGGATCCGTGGCTGTTTTGGACCCGGCTCGCTTCACCGGCCGTGAAGCTACCTGGTGTGGCCGATCCGGTCACAGTGGTCTGGAAACTGCCGGACGGCATCAAAGAATTGTGGCCGGGATCCCCGACACCCACGAGCAGTATCGTCGTCAGGCCGCTGTGCTGGTCGCTCGCGGGTTACGCGGTGGCGGTTGCGGCAGTTTTTGCCTTCAGTTGCACCAAGCGGCGCTGGCCAATGGCGGTGGCACTCGCGGCCGCAGCCGCCGCCACCGTCGTTGCGCCGCCAGCACTCACCGGCGCGGCGCGATGGCCACTGTTCGCGCTGGCCCTGGCGGCGGTTGTGGCGATGGTGCCGCGGCGTGTCGTCGCACAAGCTCCGCTAGCTGTCGCCGCGCTGGCAGCGTGGCTCGGTATACCGGGTCAGGCCGCTGCACCAATAGTGCCGACCGTCTACCTCGTCCCCGGCGACGGCGGTGCCGAGCCACGCACTGTACTCGCGCCGCCGGATTTGCTCGACCGTATGGCCGCTCGTGTGCGGGCGGTATTGCCCCCGGACTTCATCGTTCCGGTCGAGGCTTCGTACGACGGACGGATCGAAGGGATTTCCGCACACGTCCAGGCGACAGTCGTCGTCGAAGCGAGTGCCGACGGGTCGTTGACGTTGCCGTTCGCCGGCGCGCTCCTGCGTGGTGCGAAACTCGACGGCGTCGCGGCGTTTCCGCAGGCGACCGGGGACCGTTTGATCGTACCCGCGATCGCCCGTGGTCGGCACCGGTTGGAACTCGAATTCGTCGTCTCGTGTCCTGAGGGCGAGGAGCGCGAGTTGCGTTTCGCCGTGGTCGAGTCGCCCGTGTGCTCGTTCGGGCTCCGGCTACCGAATTCTGCCCGGTTCGTGCAGACGCAGGGCCGGCGAGGCGCTCAGCGGCTGAACGATGTGGCCGGCGGCCGCCGGCTCGAAATCGACCTGGGTCGAATCGGGTTTGCAGCAGTCCGTTGGCGCCAAGACGTTTCGCACCCGACGCAGGCCACTGTCGCCGTCCGCGAAGCGTATCTGTGGGACTTACAACCGACGCGGGCCAAGTTGACTGGCGCGCTGCGGTACGCCGTCACGGGTGGCGTGGCCTCGCTCGGCATCGACATCCCGCATGAACTTGAGGTCACCTCCGCCTCGGCACGGCCGCTCGACCCGCCCGGCGCGGCGGGGGCCGCCCCGTGGCTGCGGGCGTGGCGCGTGACGCGGACCGACGGCGGTCGCCGGCTTATCCTCGACTTCTCGGCTCCTGTGACCGGTAACTGGGTCGTGATATTGGAACTCGCACCCACACAGCCGTTCGGGGCGTCGTTCGCGCTGAACGTGCCGAGGGCGGCCGGCGCTCGGGTGGCCGCTCCTACCGTGTTGGCATGGCGTGCGGCTGAATTCACACCGCTGGCCACACGGGTGCAGGGCTGGACGGCCATCTCGGCCGATGACTTCCTGCGCTACGCTTGGCTCCCGGCGCGCGCCGAACCGGACCCGCGGCCGCCGGCCCGTGCCTTTCGTCAGACGTTGCCGGGCATGCCGGCAATACTGCGGCTTGCCGTCCCGTCCATCGACCCGCCCGCAGCTGAAATCGAGGCGTCCTGGCGGGTCGCCCCGCGGCGTGCTGACGCGAAGTGGTCCGTTCGGCTCACCGGGACCGGCAAGGTCGGTCTGGTCGAGTGCGACTTGCCGGTCGCGGTCGAGTTGGCCGATGTGGCCGGCCCAGACGTGTTCGCGTGGACCCGGTCGGGGACACGGGTGCAAGCGTGGCTGCGTCGGATGGTCGATTCGACTGAAATCACCCTGACGGGTTCGCTGCCGCGGCGGGCGGAGACTGCCCGTTTCGAGGTGGCGTCGTTGCGGCCAGTCGGCGCAACCGTGACGGGCACCCTGCGCGTCGCGGCGGACGACGGGCTGGCCCTGACGCCGGTGATGGCACAACAACTCGAAGCCGTACCTAATACCGGCCGTGGGGGCCATGTGTGGGAATACCACTTCCGGCAGGCGACGGCGCGGGCGGCGTTCCAGGTGCGACTCGCTGCGGGCGCGACCGATTTTCGCGTCGACTCCTCGGTCGCGTGGCGAGAGGGGAGGCCGGAGGTGACCGCCAGCGTATCCGCTCGCATACGCCGCGGCGAGCTGCGGTATTTCACTGTCACCGCCGCGTCGGCCGATGGATGGGAGGTCGCCGTAAACGCGCCAGGTGCGGTGCAGGTTCGCGAAGCGACAGCACCCGAACGACATCGCGCGTGGATAATCGACCTACCTCCGGGCGTGTCGCGCGAGTATAGCGTGACCTGGACGGCCCGCGGTCCCAATGCCGGCGAGTGGGCCGTCCCTATTGTGTCGGTACGCGTTCCGGACGAACGGACGAACCGCGTCGATAGGTCGGTTGCCCTCGTTGGGCCGGGCTGGCACGTTGTCGCTACGGACTACCTGGTGTCCAAGCCACCGGGCGCGTGGCAGCCGACTCGCGACGACGCCCGATTGGTGGTCGCGCGGGCCGCGGTCGGTGTGGCCGAAGGCCGTGTCGTCATTGGGTCGGAAGAGATTGCTCTCGCCCGAACCGCGGGCGGCCGTTGGCTCGCGCGAGGCCGGTACCGCTTGCGCGACTCGGGCAGCGGCAAACTCCGGCTGACGTGGCCGGAACCCGTCCGGCTCATCGCTGCTGTACGCGACGGTCTGTCGCTGCCATTGCCCACTGGCGCAACGCGAGACTACACCGTTAAGTTGCCGAATCGTCGCGGCGACGGTTTCCTCGCACTGACCTGGGAGGCCGCGCCCGCCGGGTCGTGGCCGGATTCGCTCGCCGGGCCATTGCTGGCGGCTGACGGGGCGGTCCTGGTCGGCCACCGCACCGCTGTCATCGTGCCGCCGCCCGGCACCTTGGTCGGAACGAGAGCCGAGCCGTTCGGCAGCCCCGGAGCCACCTCTGAGGCTCAGTCCGCACCGTTCGACGGAC
Source organism: uncultured Alcaligenaceae bacterium (assembly GCA_964574975.1). Classification (GTDB taxonomy): domain Bacteria; phylum Planctomycetota; class Planctomycetia; order Gemmatales; family Gemmataceae; genus JAXMAS01. The sequence continues at coordinate 12,461 of CAZNSL010000040.1, forward strand.
TGTTCGACGACGCCACCAATGCCGTCCGATTCCATCCGCCGGAGGCCTGGCCTCTGGCACTCGCGTGGTCGACACCGCCCGAGCGTTGGCCGCTGGTGCTGGCAAAGTTGCTCGGCGTGGCGCTACTGCTCGGCCTGGGGTGCGTTATTGCCTGGCGTGCAACGGGCCCAATCTGGCCTTTCGGGTTCATCCTTTTGGGAGCCGGGTTGGCGATCGTCGATCGGCCGTGGGCGGGGCTATTTCCCGCCGCGATCGGGATCGCAGGCGGGGCGGCACTCGCTCTGGCGGATCGCACTCGCCCCTTGCCGCCGGACGACGCTGCCGAGGACGAGGTCGGCATCGAAGGTGCTTAGCCGAGTTTCTCGCGGGCCGACTGGAGCCGCCGACCCGCCTCGTGCAACGTCTCCTCGCGCTTGGCCCACATGAAGCGAATTTGTCGCCGGCCGAGCGACTGCGGCCGTTGGAAGCTGCCGCCGGGAATGCCGGCCACGCCGACCTCCTTGACCAACCGCTCCGCGAACGCGTCGTCGTCGAGATCGCACCACCGGCCGTAATCGCACATTACGTAGTACGCCCCGGCCGGAGTATGGTAGTCGAAGCCCGCGTCGCGAAGGTATGCCAGCAGGACCGAGCGGCGGTGTCGGTAGTCCGCGAGCAGGTCATCGTAGTATCGCTGCGGCAGCGCGAGCGCAGCGACGGCGGCCATTTGGAGCGGGTGAGGCGCACCGCAGGTCATGAAGTCGTGGACCTTACGAATCGCCACAGACTCCTCCGGAGGCGCGACGCAGTAGCCGAGCCGCCAGCCGGTCACGCTGAACGTCTTCGACATGCCACTGACCGTCACCGTTCGTTCGGCCATGCCGGGTAGCGAGCCGATCGAGACGTGCGGTTCGCCGGTGTAGATGACGTGTTCGTAGATTTCATCGGCGATGGCGTATGCGTCGAACTCCTGGCACAGCCCGGCGATCGTGGTCAACTCGGCGCGAGTGAAGACTTTGCCGGTCGGGTTGTTCGGCGAGTTGACGAAGACGGCCTTCGTCTTCGGCGAGAACGCGGCCCGCAGCTCGTCGGGGTCGAATGACCAGTCGGGCGGGCGCAGGCGGACCCACTTCGGCACCGCCCCGGAGAGCAGGGCGTCCGGGCCGTAGTTCTCGTAGAAGGGCTGGAAGATGACGACCTCGTCGCCGGGGTTGACGAGCGCCAGCGACGCGGCCATCGTGCACTCCGTTGCGCCGCAGCAGACCGTCACGTTCAGGTCGGGGTCGCACGGGATGCCATTGAAGCGAGTCACCTTCTCGGCGATGGCCGCTCGCAATACCGGTGAGCCCCAGGTGATCGAGTACTGATTGAAGCCGTCGCGGATTGCCTTGCAAGCGGCTTCCAAGACTTCGCCGGGAGGGTCGAAGTCGGGCATGCCCTGGCCGAGGTTGACTGCTTGATACTGGTTGGCCAGCCGCGTCATCCCGCGGATGACCGACTCGGTAAAGTAGCGCACGCGATCCGCGACCATCGAAACGTCTCCCGGCACCATCGCATCGCAAACAGTCGGCTGGGCGGTTTTTGGAGTGGGGGGGGGGGGGGGGGGGGGGGGGGGGGGGGGGGGGGGGGGGGGGGGG
>CAZNSL010000041.1:0-7415 GCA_964574975.1 uncultured Alcaligenaceae bacterium
CCGCCGAGTTTCCCGCCGTCGCCGTCGAACTTCGCCGCACCGCCACCACCAGCGGCAGCCGAAGCGCCGCCCACGGTGGCCGCACCGCCGCCAGCAGTGGCCGAGCCGCCGGCGGTGGTTCAGACCCCCGCTCCGGCCCCCGCTCCAGCACCTGCGCCGGCACCTGCCGTACCGGATGCGCCGGCAAAGCTGCTGGAACCGGAGTTCGGCGAGGCGATCGTCGCCACCCCGCCGGCGGCGAAGCCCGACGCCGATGCGTCGGTCAAGCCGGCACCGCCGCAGACCTCCGCGCCGCCACTGGCCCCGGCCGAGTCGAAGAGTTCGCCGGCGACGACGCTGCCGGTCGGCATCGCCGATTTCGCCAGCGCCATCGAAGGCCGAGTGACGGCCGGCCGCAAGCCGGCCCTCGAAGGCATCAAGTGGCTCAAGGAGAACGGCACGCGCACGGTCCTGTTGCTGCGTCGCCCGACCGAGCCGGACGACGGCGACCGCAAGGTGTTCGCCGACGCCGGTCTCAAGTTCGTCAGCCTGGACGTGTCGGCTGCGGGGCTGACGGCGGCCAAATCGGACGAGTTCAACCGCCTGGTCGCCGACGCGGCCAACCACCCGCTGTTCGTCTACGACGCCGACGGCACGCTCGCCGGGCCGCTATGGTATCTGTATTTCCGCCGCGTCGAAGGGCTGGGCGACGAGCCGGCCCGCATCCGCGCCGGTCGGCTGGGCCTGAAGACCGACGCCACCTCCGGCGAACGGGCCGCCCTGTGGCAGGCGGTGCAACGGCTGCTGAAGTGACGCGCGGGCACATCTCTGGACGAACGGGCGCGAGCGGCTAGGCTGTCTTGCGCCCATCACTTTTCGTTCGTCGTCTCAACAACCCGGAGACGTGTGCCATGGTCGCCTGGTTCAACCGCCGCCGCGGTACGGCCCGTGCCCGCCTCGTCGTTGACCGACTCGAAGGCCGCGAAGTGCCGGCGACGTTCACCGCCCTCAACGCCAACGACTCCGGTCCCGGTTCGCTGCGGCAGGCGATCCTCGATGCCAACGCGCTCAGCGGATTCGACGCCGTCAACTTCGACCCCGCGTTCTTCAACGTGGCAACCCCGCGGACCATCGCCCTGTCGGCGGAGTTGTTGATCTCGGACGACCTGATCGTCAACGGCCCCGGCCCGGCGATCCTCTCCGTCAGCGGCGGAAACGTCACCCGCGTGTTCAAGGTGAGCAATCCCGCCACGATTCTTAACGTTTCGATCAACGGCTTAACGGTGACCGCCGGCCGTGCCAACGGCGGCAGCGGGATTCAGGTCGGTCGCGAGAACCTGGCCGTCGATAGCGTGGTCATCACCGGCAACTCGACCACCGAAAATGACGCAGGCGGCGGCATCGGTGTCGGCTCGACAGAAATCGAGTCCGGTGGCAGCCTCACTGTCCGCAACAGCACGGTTTCCGGCAATTCTGCCGTTGGCGGCACCGGGGGTGGCATCTACTTTCGGGGCTACGGGAGCAGCATCTTGTTGGAGAACAGCACCGTCTCCGGCAACATCGGGAGTGGCGGGGGCGGCGGCATTGCTTTCTTCGGCGCGTTAGGCTCTGGTGGTTTCACCATCCGCAACAGCACCATCGCTGGCAACACCGCTTCCAACGGCGGCGGCATCTTTTTCAGATTTGAATTCGCCACTGACACAGCCCTAATCCAGAATAGCACCATCACCGGAAACACCTCGACTTCGATCAACAGCAACCCGAGCTACGGCGGCGGCGGCATCTTGGCGCGGCGTGGCACCCTCCAATTGACGAGTGACATCGTTTCGGGCAACACCGCGACGGTGAGCAATGGCCGTTCCGACATCGCAACCTCGTCGAGCGCGACGGTGACCATGAACTTCAGTGCCGTCGGCGACCCGGACGGCTTCACGCCCTCGGCCGCCAGCGGCGACAACCTGCCATTCGGCGTAGCGCTGGGGCTAAGCCCACTGGCGAACAACGGCGGGCCGACGCAGACGGTCGCGCTCGCCGCGTTCAGCCCCGCGATCGATACCGGGACGAACCCAGCGAATCTGCCCGCCGACCAGCGCGGGGCTCTCTTCCCCCGTTCGTTCGGCGGCGGCACCGACATCGGGGCGTTCGAACTACAATCGGTTACGGCCGCGCCGCAAGTGTCCGGAGTGGCGTTTAATGCCGGGCAGGCCGACGTGACGCAGCGGTCGCGGGTGAGGAGCGCGACGGTGACGTTCAACACGCAGGTGACGTTTGCCGGAGCGGTGGCCGCGGCGTTCGACCTGTCGCGCATCGGCGGCGGAACGGTTGGCGGATTCACGGCCACCGCGACCGTCGTTGGCGGCGTCACCGTCGTCGCGCTGTCCGGTTTCACCGGCGGCGAATCCGAATTCGGCTCGCTGACCGACGGCCGCTTCACCGTGCTGGTGCGGGCCGATCAGGTGTTTGCCGGCGGCCAGTTCCTCGACGGCAACGGCAACGGCACCGGCGGCGACGATTACACCCTGAACGGGACGGTCGCCAACGGCTTGTACCGCCTCTTCGGGGACGTCGACGGCGACGGCACGGTCAACGCCTTCGACTTTGCCCGATTCCGCAACGCCTTCGGCTTCTCCGCCGGCGACCCGGATTACCTCGACTACCTCGACATCAACGGCAACGGCATTATCAACGCCTTCGACTTCAGCCAGTTCCGCATCCGCTTCGGCGCGACGGTCCCGTGACCGACCGAACTCGTTGGACGGGGGCCGTCGGTCGGCTACAATCGACCTCGCCCGCGCCCCCACTTCGGAGCCCCACCGGCCATGCTGACCGCGTTTCGCCGCCAACGTCATTCGGGATCGTCTCGTACCCTCCGGTCCTGGCGCGTCCGGCCGGTCCTCCTCCACCTCGAAGGCCGCGTCGCGCCGGCCACGTTCACCGTCATCAACGCCGACGACTCCGGCCCCGGCTCGCTACGCCAAGCCATCCTTGACGCTAACACCCTGGCCGGGGCGGACGACATCGCCTTCGACCCCACCTTCTTCAACGCCGCCAATCCGCGCACGATTCCCGTTCTCGCCGCGTCCGGCCAACTGACGATCAGCGAAGGTCTGACCATCAACGGCCCCGGCCCGGCCATCGTTACCGTCAGCGGCGGCGGCGTCGTCCGCCCGTTCAACGTCGATAACGGGGCCACCGGTGCGATCGACGTCATCCTCAACGGTATGACGGTCACGGGCGGCAACGGCACCAGCAGCGGCGGAGCCGGCGACGGCGGCGGCATCCGCAGCGGCAACGAAAACCTGACGCTGAACAACATGGTCGTCACCGGCAATTCGACCATCAATGACGGCGGTGGCATCGCGGTGGTCTCCGCCGCCTTCCTGACCATCCGCAACAGCACGATCTCGGGAAACACGGGCCGCCGGGGCGGCGGCATTTACTTCCAGAACAGCGGCAGCCTGCTGATGGAAAACAGTACCGTCTCGGGCAACACGGCCACCGAGGCGGTTGTTGGCGGTAGCGGGGGCGGCGGCATCTACTTCTTCGGCACGGTGGGGTCGGGCGGATTCACCATCCGCAACAGCACCCTTGCCGGCAACACGGCCACCAACTCCGGTGGCGGCCTCCTCGTGCGCGGCTTGACCGGCACCGTGCGAATCCAGAACAGCACTGTCACCGCCAACACCTCAAACGCGACCAGCACGACGGCCGGCCATGGCGGCGGCGGCATCGCCGTGAACGCGTCCGGCACCAACCCCCGACTGGAAATCGGCAGCACCATCGTCTCGGGCAATACCGCAACGGCCGCCAACGGCCGCTCGGACATTGCCGCCAACACCGTGACCGTGACCGTCGACTTCAGTGCCATCGGCGACCCGGACGGCTTCACCTTCACCGGCAGCAACAACCTGCCGTCCTTCGCAGTCCTCAACCTTTTGCCGCTGGCCAACTACGGCGGGCCGACACAGACGGTCGCCCTCGGCGTCGGCAGCGCCGCGGAGAACCTCGGCGCGAACCCCGAGGGTCTGACCAACGACCAGCGCGGCCCCGGTTTCCCCCGCGTGGTGGGCAACTTCATCGATATCGGTGCGTTCGAAGGCGTCGTCGATTTCCCGATGGCCAGTGGCGGGCCGTACGCTCCCGTGACGGTTGTCGGCGGCACGACGTACACCTTCGACGTGACGTACACCGGCACAGTGCCGATCGACGTCTCGACGCTCGACAACAACGACATCCGCGTCACCGGTCCCAACGGGTTCAACCAGTTGGCCGAGTTCGTCAGCGTGACGCCGGCCGGCAACGGCTCGCCCCGGACCGCCACCTATCGAATTACCGCCCCCGGCGGGACGTTCGGCCTCGAAGACATCGGCGAGTACCAAATCGGACTCCAAGCCGGCCAAGTCGCCAACACCAATGGCGTGACCGCCGTTCCCCGAACGGTCGGCAGCTTCCGTGTCGCCATCCCCCAGACGTTCACCGTGACGAACCTGAACGATACGGGGGCCGGCTCCCTGCGGCAGGCGATCCTCGACGCCAACGCCGCCGACTTCAGTGCCGACACGATCGTGTTCCAGGCCGGCCTCGCCGGCTCGATCGACCTCACCGCCGCGGCCGGCCAACTGACCATCACCGACACCGGCACCACCGGCGGACCCGGCGCGGCCGGGGATCGCATCGGCGGCTCCGGCGCCGGGCGCCACTTTGCCAGCGATAACGGCGGGCGGGTGCTCGATGTCTCAATCTCCGGCCTGACGGTGACGGGCGGCAATGGCAGTACCGGCGGGCCGACGCCGGTCAGTGACGATGGCGGCGGTATTCGCATCGGCGACGACCGCGTGATCCTCGACGGCATGGTCGTCACCGGCAACAGCTTGACCAGCGCGAATGACGGCGGGGGTATTGCCCTGGCCGGCCAAGGCTTCCTCACGGTCCGCAACAGCACGGTATCCGATAATCAGGCCGGCCGCGGCGGCGGCATTCACTTCGCCAACGGCGGCGCCCTGCTGATGGAAAACAGCACCGTCTCGGGCAACACCGCCACGCAGACCGAAGTCGCCGCCAGCGGCGGCGGCGGTATCGACTTCGGCAGCTATGTGACGGCCGACGGGTTCACGATCCGCAATAGCACGATCGCCAGTAACACGGCGTTCGGTTCCGGCGGCGGCCTGAACCTGAGAGTTTTTGGCCAGGTCCGGATTCAGAACAGCACCATCACCGGCAACGCGGCGAATACCACCAGCACGACCGCCGCCGATGGCGGCGGCGGCATCGTCTTTGGGCTTGGTTTTACCCCATTCGTGAACCTCGAAAGCACCATCGTCTCGGGCAACACTGCGTCGGCCGCGAACGGCCGCTCGGACATCGCCGCGGCCTCCTTCTCGCCCATCAACGTCAACTTCAGCGCGATCGGCGACCCCGATGGGTTCACCCTGACGGGCACCAGCGGCAACAACTTGCCCTTCGGGACGGCGCTCGGGCTGGGGCCGCTGGCCTCCAACGGCGGTCCGACAATGACCGTTTCGATTGCCGCGAATAGCCCGGCGCGCAACGCCGGCACCAACCCGGCGAACCTCACGACCGACCAGCGCGGCACCGGCTTCGTACGCGTCAATGGCCCGACCGCCGACATCGGCGCGTTCGAGTTCCAGCCGGCCACGGCCCCGCGGGTCACCGCCGTTACCGTCAACGCCGATCAATCCAACGCGACGCAGCGGTCGCGCGTCACCTCGATCGCCGTGACGTTCAGCGCGGCCGTGACGTTCGCGGGTACGGTCGGCGAGGCGCTCCAACTGTCGCGCATCGGCGGCGGCGCGGTCGGCGGCTTCACCGCGGTCGCTAACGTCATCGGCGGCGTGACGGTCGTGACGCTGTCCGGCTTCACCGGTGCCGAGACACGCTTCGGTTCGCTGGTCGACGGCCGCTACCAGTTGACCGTCCTGGCCAACCAGGTATCGGCCGGCGGCTTACTCCTCGACGGCGACGGCAATGGCTCCAACGGCGACGACTTCGTGCAGGACGGCTCGACCGCCAACGGCCTATTCAGCTTCTACGGGGACGTGAACGGCGACGGCATCGTCAACGCGGCCGACTTCGGCCCGTTCCGGGCGGCGTTCGGTACGTCGGTCGGCAACCCGCTTTACCGCGACTTCCTCGACTTCAACAACGACGGCACCATCAACGCCACCGACTTCGCCCAGTTCCGCATCCGCTTCGGGGCCACAGTCCCGTGACGAACCGTGGCCGTTGCGGACGGCGACGATGCCAGCCGGAGGGCGGCGGCACTCGGACGAGTGCCGCCGCATTTGGGGTCAGTTGTAGAGCTTGGCCAACTCCGTCAGGTGTGCACGGTACGGGCCGTTGAACCGTTCGCGGATCACGTCGAACCCGTCGATCCTGCCATCCGACCGGGCAGCGTTCATGGCCTGGACGCTCGCCAGGGCGTCGTGCCCGCGGCCGAGCTGCAACTCGGACATGGCCTTGAGGTAGTAGTACGCGGCCTGCCCGTCCTGTTTCGCCGCGTGATTCAAGAGGACGACGGCGTCCTCGAACTGGCTGCGCCGGTAGGCCGCCATCGCCAGTCGCATACAGTTCGCTGGCGTGAAGGGGAAAGCTCCGACCGGCAGCTCGCCGACACACCCCACGAGGGCCCCGATGCCGGGAGTGTACCCCTCCGGCAACTGGAAGGGATCGATCGCGACCTTGCGCGGCGCCGGTGGCGGGACCATAGCCGGGGCCAGCGTCGGGGGCGTGGCCGGCGGCGGGGCGGCGGCCCTCGGCCGGAGCGATACGCTGAGGCCCTGCTCGAGCGACTTGTAATCGGCCTCGTTCAGCAGATTCGCCAGGAACTGTTGGACGCACGGCCCCGCGGGATCGGGCGCGCCGGGCGGATCGTTGATCGCCGAGAACGACGCGTCGAGGGTGGGTTGCGGTTTTGATTTGTCCAGTTTGACCTCGATGCTCGACAGGTCGGCAACGGTCCGAGCGTCGCCGACGGTCTTCAGCGGCGAATTGGCGACGAACCGCTTGAACGCAGCCGTCACCTGGGGTCCGTCGAGGTCCTTCAGCGGCACACGTTGATCGGATCGGCGGACGCGGCTGCGACCGCCCAGGCCGCGACGGCAACCGCCGCAGGGGACTTGGCGCGTGACATGGCTCGATTGCCCCTCGGTTTCAGGACGTCGCGTTCGGCACCAACGGCACGAACGGACCTTCATGATTGCGAAGGAGGAAGGCGGACGCAATTGCGCCGGCTCCGAAGTCCACGTCGGAATTAATTACGCAACCCGAACGATCGATAGATTCGGCGCAAACGATCCTATAGTGCATTATCAGGGTCATTCTGGCGAGCCGGGAGCGTCAGCGACCGGAGGACCGCCCGCCTCCGGTCGCTGACGCTCCCCGCTCCCGGCTCGCCTTGGAGTCATGGCTAGTCGTAG
>CAZNSL010000041.1:7425-13977 GCA_964574975.1 uncultured Alcaligenaceae bacterium
TGCTGGCCTGTCTTCGTCCGGCGCTTAGCGATCCGAGGGTCGGCGGCGCACCCCCCCGGTGGCCCCGACCCCCCGCCCCGCGTCACCCCCCCGCCTCCCGGCTCGCCTTGAAGTCATGGCTAGTCGTAGACCCGACGTTCGAGGCAACGAGATGTCCGTCAACGCGGTCGACATCGTTCAGTTCTGCGCCTGGACGAACGGGCGACAGCGACTAGGTTTTCCCACGCATCCCCTTTCGTCGTCTCACTGACCTGGAGACGTTCGTCATGCAGACCCGCTCCCACTCCCGCCGCGCCCGCTTGCGGCTCCAGCGGCTCGAAGACCGCGCCGTGCCGACCATCATCCCCGTCACCAACGCCGACGACGCCGGCCCCGGCTCACTGCGGCAGGCGATCCTCGACGCCAACGCCACCGGCGGCCCCGACGATATCGCCTTCGACGCCAACTTCTTCAGCCCCACCACGCCGCGGACCATCACCTTGCTCGCCGCGTCCGGGCAACTGAACGTCACCGACGATCTGACCATCGCCGGCCCCGGCCCGGCGGTCCTCACCGTCAGCGGCGGCGGCGTCACCCGCGTCTTCAACGTCGACGACGGCCAGACTGGCGCGATCGCCGTCACCATCTCCGGGCTGACCGTGACTGGCGGTAATTCGGCGAACGGCACGCCCAACGCCGGCGACGGCGGCGGCCTCCGCACGACCAACGAGACCATTACCCTCGACACCGTCGCGGTTACGGGTAACTCGGCCGGCCAGAACGACGGCGGCGGCATCGCCGTGACCGCCACGTCGAATTACACCGTCCGCAACTGCACCATCTCGGGCAACACGGGCCGGCGCGGCGGCGGCATCTACTTCTCCAGCGGCGGCAGCCTGATCATCGAAAGCAGCACGCTGTCCGGCAACATCAGCACGACCGTCGGCACCAACGGCGGCGGCGGCCTGTACTTCTTCGGCGTCGTGGGGGCCGGCGGCTTCGTCATCCGCAACAGCACGATCGCCGGCAACACCACGGCCGGCTCCGGCGGCGGCCTGGTCCTGCGCCAGCTCAACGGCACGCTCCAGCTCCAGAACAGCACGATCACCGGCAACACGGCCAACACCACCGGCACCGGGGCCGGCTACGGCGGCGGCGGCATCGCGCTGGCACTCGGGAACGCCAACTCCGCTCTGGCGATCGAAAGCTCCATCGTCTCGGGCAACACCGCGACGGCCGCCAACGGCCGCTCCGACATCGTCGCCGTCGCTGCCGCGCCCGTGACGGTGAACTTCTCGGCCGTCGGCGACCCGGACGGCTTCGCGTTCACCGGCGGCAACAACCTGGCGTTCGGCACGGTCCTCGCGCTCTTGCCGCTGGGCAACTACGGTGGGCCGACGCAGACCATCGCCCTCGACCTCGGCAGCCCGGCGATTAGCGCCGGCTCCAACCCGGCCGGCCTGACGACCGACCAGCGCGGTGCCGGCTTCGCGCGGCCGTTCGGTGGCGCGACCGACATCGGGGCGTTCGAGTTCCAGGGGTCGCCGCGGGTGCTGGGCGTGGCCGTCAACCCGGGCCAGACCAACGTGGTGCAGCGGTCGCGGGTCACGGCGCTCGCCGTGACGTTCTCGACGCAGGTGACATTCGCCGGCAACGTGGCCGACGCCTTCGGACTGTCGCGGATCGGTGGCGCGGCGGTCGGCGGGTTCACCGCCACGGCCAACGTCGTCAACAACGTCACCGTGGTGACGCTCGCCGGCTTCACCGGAGCGGAGACGGAGTTCGGCTCCCTGGCCGACGGCCGCTACCGCCTCGTGGTGCGGGCCGACCAGGTGACCGGCGGCGGGCAACCGCTCGACGGCGACGGCAACGGCACCGGCGGCGACGACTTCGCGCTCGACGGCACGACGGCCAACGGCCTGTTCCGCTTCTACGGCGACGTGAGTGGCGACGGCACGGTCAACGCCTTCGACTTTGGCCAGTTCCGCCCAGCGTTCGGGTCGACGACGGGCCAGTTGGCGTACCGCGACTTCCTCGACTTCAACGCCGACGGCGCGATCAACGCCTTCGACTTCGGCCAGTTCCGTCCGCGCTTCGGGGCCACGGTCCCCTGATCGGCGGCCGTCCGTTTTTTCGCGATTCCGCAGCCGGGAACGCCTGGACGAATCCGTCCGAGCCTCTATAGGTGCCATTACGCATCCTACTCGTTCCCTTTCGTCATCGCTCCGGAGATTCGCACCATGTTGTCGTGGTTCAACCGCAAGGCCGGCGCACGCGCGCCGCGCCGCGTCCGCTCCCACCGTGCTCGCCTGTTGGTCCAAGGCCTCGAAAATCGCGTCGTACCGACTACCTTCCCCGTCACCAACGCCGACGATTCTGGCCCCGGCTCGCTGCGGCAGGCGATCGAGGACGCCAACGCCACCGCCGGCCCGGACGACATCTCGTTCGACCCCACGTTCTTCAACGCCGCCAACCCGCGGACCATCACCCTGCTCGCCGCGTCCGGGCAACTGACGATCGCGGAAGACCTGGTCGTCGCCGGCCCCGGCCCGCCGATACGCACCGGCCGCGGCGTCGGGCCGGTCCGCCCGGTCAACGTCGATAGCAGCGCCGCGATCCTCAACGTCACCCTGAGCGGGATGACGGTCACCGGCGGCAACACAACGACCGGCACGCCCAACGCCGGCGACGGCGGCGGCATCCGCACCACCAACGAAATCCTGACCCTGGACAACGTGGTCGTCACCGGCAACTCGTCCGGGGCCAACGACGGCGGCGGCGTCACCGCGACCAGCTCGGCGTTCATCACCGTGCGCAACAGCACCATCTCGGGCAACACGGGCCGCCACGGTGGCGGCATCTACTTCTTCTCCGGCGGCAGCCTGCTGGTGGAGAACAGCACCCTCTCCGGCAACATCGCCACCGATACCTCCGCCGCGAACGGCGGCGGCGGCATCTACTTCTTCGGCACCGTGGCCGCGGACGGGTTCACCATCCGCAACAGCACCCTCGCCGGCAACACCTCCGCCGGCTCCGGCGGCGGCATGGTCCTGCGCTCGTTCAACGGCACGGCCCTGATCCAGAACAGCACGATCACCGGCAACACGGCCAACACGACCAGCACCACGGCCGGCACCGGCGGCGGCGGCATCGCCCTGTCTAGTGGCGGCACATCCCCGGTCCTGTCGATCGAAAGCTCCATCGTCTCGGGCAACACCGCGACGGCCGCCAACGGCCGCTCCGACATCGCCACCATCGTCGCCGCCACCGGATACATCAACTACAGCGCCGTCGGCGATCCGGACGGCTTCACGATCACCGGCAACGGCAACCTCCCGTTCGGTGCGAGCCTCAACCTGCTGTCGCTGGCGGACTACGGTGGGCCGACGCAAACGGTCGCCCTCGGCCTGGGCAGCGCGGCCGTCGACGCCGGCACCAACCCGACGGCCCTGACGACCGACCAACGCGGCCCCGGCTTCCCACGCCAGGTCGGCACCGCCGTCGACATCGGCGCGTTCGAGGGCGTCCTCGATGTACCTTCGGCCTCGGGCGGCCCGTTCGCCAACGTGACCGCGGCCGGCGGCACCACCTACACCTTCGACGTGACCTACACCGGCACCACGCCGATCAACGTTTCGACGCTCGACAATAACGACATCCGCGTCTTTGGCCCGAACGCCTTCAACCAACTCGCCACGTTCGTCAGCGTGACGCCGGCCGGCAACGGCTCGCCACGCACCGCCACCTACAGCATCACCGCCCCCGGCGGTACCTTCGGCGACGAGGACAACGGCCTGTACTCCATCAACCTCCAGGCCGGCCAGGTGGCCAACACCAGCGGCGGCACGGCTCCGGCCGGCACCGTCGGCACTTTCCGCGTCGCCATCGCCCAGACCTACACGGTCACCAACCTCGACGACGCCGGCACCGGCTCGCTGCGGCAGGCGATCCTCGACTCGAACGCCTCGCCCGGCCTGTCCGATACCATCGTCTTCCAGGCGGGCCTGACGGGCACCATCAACCTTGCGTCCGAGTTGCCGATCGCCGACGGGGTGACGCTCAACGGCCCCGGCGCGGCGGTCGTCACCGTCAGCGGTGGCGGGGTGACCCGCGTCTTCAACGTCGACGGTCCGGGTAACATCGATGTCGCCATCTCCGGTCTGACGGTGTCGGGCGGCAGCAGCACCACCGATGGCGGCGGCATCCGCACTGCGGACGAGAACCTGACCCTGGACAACGTGATTGTGACCGGCAACACCGCGACCGGGGTCAACGACGGTGGCGGCCTCACCGCGACCGGTGCCGCCTTCCTCACGATCCGCAACAGCACCATCTCGGGCAACACCGCCCGCCACGGCGGCGGCATCTACTTCTTCATCGGCGGCAGCCTGCTGGTGGAGAACAGCACCCTCTCCGGCAACATCGCCACCGACTCCGCCGCCGGCAACGGCGGCGGCGGCATCTACTTCTTCGGCACCGTGGGCGCGGACGGATTCACCATCCGCAACAGCACCCTCGCCGGCAACACCTCCGGCGGCTCCGGCGGCGGCATGGTGTTGCGCGCCTTCAACGGCACGGCCCTGATCCAGAACAGTACGATCACCGGCAACACGGCCAACACCACCAGCACGACGGCCGGCTACGGCGGCGGCGGCATCGCCCTGTCCGGCGGTAGCGCTTCCTCGGTCCTGTCGATCGAAAGCTCCATCGTCTCGGGTAACACCGCGACGGCCGCCAACGGCCGCTCCGACATCGCCACCATCGCCGCCGCCACCGGGTACATCAACTACAGCGCCGTCGGCGATCCGGACGGCTTCACGATCTCGGGCACCGGCAACCTGCCGTTCGGTGCGAGCCTCAACCTGCTGTCGCTGGCGGACTACGGTGGACCGACGCAGACGGTCGCCCTCGGCCTCGGCAGCGCGGCCGTCGACGCCGGCACCAACCCGACGGCCCTGACGACCGACCAACGCGGCCCCGGCTTCCCGCGTCAGATCGGCACGGCCGTCGACATCGGCGCGTTCGAGGGCACCCTCGACCTCCCGTCGGCCTCGGGTGGCCCGTTCGCCAACGTGACCGCGGCCGGCGGCACGACCTACACCTTCGACGTGACCTACTCCGGCACCACGCCGATCAACGTCTCGACGCTCGACAACAACGACATCCGCGTCACCGGCCCGAACGCGTTCGACCAACCGGCCACGTTCGTCAGTGTGACGCCGGCCGGCAACGGCTCGCCACGCACCGCCACCTACAGCATCACCGCCCCCGGCGGTACCTTCGGCGACGAGGACAACGGCCTGTACTCCATCAACCTCCAGGCCGGCCAGGTGGCCAACACCAGCGGCGGCACGGCTCCGGCCGGCACCGTCGGCACTTTCCGCGTCGCCATCGCCCAGACCTACACGGTCACCAACCTCGACGACGCCGGCACCGGCTCGCTGCGGCAGGCGATCCTCGACTCGAACGCCTCGCCCGGCCTGTCCGATACCATCGTCTTCCAGGCGGGCCTGACGGGCACCATCAACCTTGCGTCCGAGTTGCCGATCGCCGACGGGGTGACGCTCAACGGCCCCGGCGCGGCGGTCGTCACCGTCAGCGGTGGCGGGGTGACCCGCGTCTTCAACGTCGACGGTCCGGGCACCATTAACGTCGCCATTTCCGGCCTGACGGTGTCGGGCGGCAGCAGCCCCGCCGACGGCGGCGGCATCTTCACCACGGACGAGAACCTGACGCTCGACCGCATGGTCGTGACCGGCAACACGTCCGGGACCAACGACGGCGGCGGCCTCACCGCGACCGGTGCCGCCTTCCTCACGATCCGCAACAGCACGATCTCGGGCAACACGGCCCGCCGCGGCGGCGGCATCTACTTCTTCTCCGGCGGCAGCCTGCTCCTGGAGAACAGCACCCTCTCCGGCAACAGCGCCTCGGAGGTCGGCACCAACGGCGGCGGCGGCATCTACTTCTTCGGTACGGTGGCGAGCGAGTTCACCATCCGCAACAGCACCATCGCGAGCAACACCAGCGAAGGCTCCGGCGGCGGGTTGGTCCTGCGCACGTTCACCGGCACGGCCACCATCCAGAACAGCACGTTCACCGGCAACGCGGCGAACACGACCGGCACGGCGGAAGGCGAGGGCGGTGGCGGCATCGCCCTGTCCAGTGGCAGCGCCAACTCGATCCTGACCATCGAGAGCAGCGTCATTTCGGGGAACACCTCGGGCAACGGCAACGACGACATCTCGTCCATCGCCGCGGCGACAGTGAACCTCAACTTCTCGGCCGTCTTCGACGCCGACGGCTTCGTGCCCACCGGCGGCAACAACCTCGCCCCCGGCACCGACCCGCTCTTCGACGCGGCCGGCCTCGCCGACAACGGCGGGCCGACGCAGACCATTGCCTTGCAGTCGACCAGCCCGCTCCTCAACGTCGGTTCCAACCCGGCGAGCCTGACCACCGACCAGCGCGGAGCGGGCTTCGTGCGGACCAGTGGGACCGGCACCGATATCGGTGCCTTCGAGTTGCAGTCCGCCACCGCCCCGACCGTCGTCGCCAACGGCGTGGTCGTCA
>CAZNSL010000042.1:0-5972 GCA_964574975.1 uncultured Alcaligenaceae bacterium
AGGAAGAACTCGTTGCCGCGGCCGGCCGCGGCCAGCAGCTTGCCGCCCGGCACGGCGACGGCGCCGCCCAGGGTCGGTGCGTCCGACCCGACGGGCGTCGTCGCGAAACCGAACGTGCCGAACGCCAGGTCCGGGCTGCCGTTGGCGTTGTAGCGGACCAGCGTGAGGAGGTTGGTCCCGGCGACGAAGGCGATGCCGCCGACGACGATCTTGCCGTCCGGCTGAACGGCAAGGCCGCGCACCTCCTCGTCGCCGGCCGTCAGCAGCGCCACAACGCGGCCATTGATGCCGAACGCGGTGTCGAGACTACCGTCCGGCAGGAAGCGGGCCAGGCCGAAGTCGCCGCTGCCGAGGTTCGTAGTCCGGCCGGCGACGACGACTTTGCCGTCCGGCTGCACGGCCACCACATTGGCCGAGTCGGAGCTTGCCGGGCCGCCGAAGTCGTAGGTGACGATGCCGCCGGTGCCGAACGATGGGTCGAGTAGCCCGGCGGGCGTCGTGCGGTCTTCGAGCCGTACGAGCCGGGGCCGGGTCAGGAGTCGGCCGGCGCGGGACACGCGTTGCCGCGAGCGGCGAAAGAACGACATGAGCGAGTCCCCGGACGGGCGTCGGCACCAAGCAGTCTACCAACCGCGACCGGCGGTCGCAATCGGGCCGCGCCCCGGCGCGCGGGGCGCGTGAGCCACCGGAGTGCGCCAACTCCGGTCGCTCACGCTCCCGGCACGTCGCGGTTGCTCTTACGGCGGGCCGATGAGGGTAACACCGAAGCGGTTGCGGAACTGGCCGAAGTCGAACGCGCTGATCGCGCCGTCGCCGTCGTAGTCGAGGTAGTCCCGGTAGCCGGGCAGGCCGGCGATCGTGCCAAAGGCCCCGCGGAACTGGGCGAAGTCGGCCGCGTTGACCGTTGCGTCGCCGTCGACATCGCCGAACAGGCGGTGGAAGCCGGTCGTGAAGTCGCCGCCGGGTTGGCCGTCGCCGTCGCCGTCGAGCGGTTGCGCGAAGGCGTCCAACACCTGGTCGCCAAAGACGGTCAATCCGTAAACGCCGTCGGGCACCGAACCGGCGATGATTCCTGGCCCGCTGAACGTCACCGTCACCGTCGTCTGGCCGTTCGCCACCGTGTGGACCAGCGTCAGCGCCGGCTCGTAGCCGTCGGCGCGGCGGACGCGGAACGCGGTGGGCGAGGCCGTCACAACCTGGCCAAACGTGAACGCGAATCGCTTGAAGGACGAGCGTTGCGCGGCTCCGTCGTTGAGCGTGTAGCCGACGATTTGGATCGGGTCGTTATCGAGGTTGGTGACGGACACGTCGGCTGGGTCGAGGCCGGCGAAGTTCGGGTCGGCGCTAGTGCTGGCCCCGGTCACGATGGTGTAGCCAACCGGGCCATCGACGATGCCGTCGTTGACGCCGGTGACGGTGACGGCCACGCCGCTCATGGCGTTGGCCGGCGTCAGCGTCACCGACGCGGGCACGGTGCCCTCGGACGGATCGCTGCTGCTGAGCGAGATCGTCACGTCCGCCGCCGGCACCGCGGTCAGCCGGATCGTGAACATCGCGGTGCCGCCGGCCTCGGTCGTCACTAGTCCGGTCGTGGGCGTGACGACGACGCCGGCCATGTCGTTGTCGCGGTTGACGGCCGGCAGGTCGGGCGGGGCCATGCCGGCGTACGTCGGGTCTACAGACACGGCCGCCGCGAGGACGACGGCGTAGTTGATGTCGCCATCGACGATGAAGTCGTTGACGCCAGTGACGGTGACGGTGCGCGGCGTCAGGGCCGACGCGTCGGCCGGGAACGTCAGTGATGCGGGCGCGACGGTCCCTTCGGTGGCGTCCGAACTGCTGACCGGCAGGGTGACGGTGTTGCGGGGAATGGTGAGCAGACGGACGGTGAAGGTGGCGGTGCCGCCGGCCTCGGTCGTGACTAGCGGCGTGGCCGCGACGACTTCGATGCCGGCGGTGTCGTTGTCGAGGTTGAGGACCAGAACGTCGGCGGCGTTCAACCCGCCGTACGCCGGGTCGGTGCTGACGGCGGGGGCGGTGACGACGGTGAAAGTCACGTCGTCGTCGTCCACCAGGTCGTCCGCGCCGGCGACAGTGACGGTCTGCGGCGTCTGCCAGTTCGCGGGTGTGAAGGTCAGCGAACTCACGGTCGGCCCGCCGTCGGACGGGCTGCTACTGCCCAGGCCGATGTTCACGTTGACCTGTGGCTCGCAGTTCAGGACGATGGTAAAGGACGTTGAGGTGGGGCCGTTTTCGTTGGTGACCAGGCCCGCCGTCGGGGTGACGGCGATGCCCGCCGTGTCGTCGTCGAGATTCGTGACGCGCACGTCGTTCCCGCGGAGGTCCTGGTACTCGGGGTCGCCACTCGCGGCCGGGCCGACGCGGACGAGGTACGTCACGTCGCCGTCGTCGAAGGGATCGTCAAGGCCGGTGACGGTGACGACTTGCGGCACCTGCCAGTTGGCGGGCGTGAAGGTGAGCGAAGCCGTGGATAAGGTGCCCTCACCGACGAGGTTCGCCGCGACGGGGACGGTCACATTGGCAGTCGGGGCGTACGACAAGGCGACGGTGAACTGTGCCGTGCCTCCGGCCTCCGTGGTCGTCAGCGGGGTTCCCGGCGTGACGACGATGCCGCCGCCCGATAGATAACGGGCAATACCGAAATTGGAGTCGTACGAAGTCGAGAATGCGAACCCCACCGCCACGATTTTGCCATCGGGCTGGATGAGGACGTCGTTGAAGTAATCGTAACCGCTGGAGAGTTGCGTGCTAACGATCCCGCCGCCAAAACTGCTATCGGGGCCCAAGTTGCTAAAGTACCGTGTGACCTTTGCCGCAAGGTTCGTCCCAGTGATTTGCCCGCCGACAGCGATGAACCGCCCGTCGGCCTGAACGGCGACATCGGACCACGTCAGGGCAAGGGTCTCGAACGTGTTGCCCGCGTTCGTGCCGTCGGGGTTCAGTCGAGCGACGAACGTTCCCGTGCCTCCCCCGAATGGGTATTCAAACTGCCCACAATAGATAATTGCGCCGTCGGGCGCGATGGCCACCCCCTTAGCTTCCGTACTTACGCTCGTCAGGCTCAGGTGCGCTTGACCGTCGCCGTTGAACGTCAAGTCGAGGTTGCCGCCAGCCAGGAATCGCACGATGACGGCTTGATATCGACTGTCGACGAACGCGCTCCCAACGACAATGATCTTGCCGTCCGGTTGCAGCGCGACTCGATTCACATGTGCCGTCGAGCCTACCGATGCGGATGCGACACCGCCACCGCCGAACGACCCGTCGAGACTACCATCGGAGTTAAAGCGACGGAGGACGAAACTGCTGCCCTGCCCGACGGCCGCAAGGACTTTGCCGCCCGGCAGGCCGATCAGCCCGCCCATCGTCGGCGCGCTGGCATACTGGCCGGGGCCGACGGAAATCGAGACGATGCCGTTGGCCCCATACGTCAGGTCGATGCTCCCGTCGGTGTTGTAGCGGACGAGGTTTAGTAAGTTATTCGTGGGACTAAAGACGAGGCCGCCGGCGACGATTTTACCATCCGATTGCACGACAAGGCCGTATACGCTACCAGGGGATGTTTCCACCGTCACCACGCGACCGTTCGTGCCGAACGTCGTGTCGAGGCTGCCGTTCGGGTGGAGGCGCAGCAACGCGAAGGGGTTGTTGCCGCTCGTCTCGGCACTACCCGCAATGATGATCTTGCCGTCCGCCTGGAGGGCTGCCACGTTCGCCTTGTCGGTGCTGAATTGATCGCCACAACTAAACGTCGCGATCCCGTTAAAGCCGAACGTCGGGTCGAGTGCGCCGCCGGCGGGCGCGATGCGGTCTTCCAGGGCCAGCAAGCGAGGCCGGGCGAAGAGACGACCGGCGCGACGACGGACGTGCGACATGGGCAAGCTCCCCGGAAATGTGAGCCGGGCGGCGGCCGTCGGGTAGTCTACCCGCCCGGCCCGCGGTTGCAATCGCGGCGAGCCGGGCTTTCTGGGCGAGCCGATCAGCGTCACACCGAAGCGGTTGCGGAACTGGCCGAAGTCGAAGGCGCTGATCGTGCCGTCGTTGTCGTAATCCGCGGCCAATGGACAGCTTACCCGCCCCGTACTCCGTCGCAAGCGGCCCGTCAGCCGTCGCCCAGGGCCGTCAGCACCGCCTTCGCTACTTCGCCGGGCCGGCCGTACTCGCTATTCGTCATCACCGCCACCGCCCGCCGCTCCTTCGGCAGGATGATCAGTTGCGTCCGCGTCTTCTCCTGCGCGCCGCTGTGCGAGACGCGCAGCCGGCCGCCCGCGCGGTCGACGCCGAAGCCCAGGGCGTACGTCGTCGCCTTGCCGTCGGCCGTCTTCTGCGGCTCCCACATGATCGCCTCCGTCGCGGCGTTGACCAGCTTGCGCTCGATCAGGCCGGCGGCGAAGCGGGCCATGTCCGCGGCGTTCGACAGGTAGCCGCCGCCGCCGAGCTTCCAGCTCACGTCGGCATCCTCCGAGGTCACCACTTCACCGCCCTTTTTGCGGTAGCCGACGGCCCGGCCGGGGATCGCTTCCCACTGGTAGTCGGGCCGGAAGGTCGTCATGCCGCACGGCACCGCGATCCGCTCGCGCACCTGTTCGGCGAACGGCTTGCCGCCGGCCCGCTGCACCACGGCGCTCAGGAGGATGTAGCCGTGCGTCGTGTACGAATACTTCTCGCCGGGCTTGGCGATCGGCGGCGAGTCCTTGAAGGTGTCGAGGGCCGTCACCACATCGGCGAACGGGTGCTCGACATCGTACTTGCGCTCGGTACGGACGACCGGGCCGTTCGCGTAATGAACGACGCCGCCCTGGTGGCAGAGCAGGTGCCGCACGGTGATCGTCGCGCCCTTGTCGGGGTACTCGGGGACGTACTTGCGTACGTCGTCGTCGAGGCGGAGCTTGCCTTGCTCGACGAGTTGCATGGCAGCGACGGCCGTCACCGGCTTAGACACCGACGCCCAGCGGAACAGCGTCGCGTCGGTGACGGGCACGTTGCGCTCGCGATCGGCCAGGCCGTAGCCGTGCGACAAAGCGAGCTTGCCATCGACGACGACGGCGACCGCGACGCCGACGAGTTTCTGTCGCTGCATCTCGGCGTTGACGACCGCGTCGATCTTGGCCGCGTCGAGGCCGGGGGCCTGGGCGAAGGTGCGGGCCACGAACGCAAGTCCGGCAAAGAGCGTCAGTACGGTCGACACCGTTGAGCCCGACGCGCCAGCGAGGGGTAGAGCCGACACAATTCGGAATTGGCGTCGCATGGCGGAGTCTCCAAGGGGTTGACGGCCAGGATAATGCGCCCACGTCAGCGAGGCCACGTAAAATGAAGGTAACGCCTGTCACCCGAGCGACCTCATGCCGCACCGCGCTACCGTGCCCGCTCGCATCCTCGTCATCGACGACGAAGCCCTGATCCGCGACACCCTGGCCGAGTACCTCGCGAACGAGGGCTTCGCCGTCGATGCCTGCGCCAGCGGCGAGGCCGCCCTGGAATTGGCCGCCGAGCGGCGCTACGACGTGGCGTTGTGCGACGTGCAACTGCCCGGCATCGACGGCGTCGAGACGCTCGAACGGCTCCTCAAGATCAGCCCGCAAACCTTCGTCGTATTGGTGACGGCCTACGCCACGGTCGAGAATGCCGTCGAAGCGTTCCAGCGTGGGGCGCACGACTACCTCATGAAACCGATCCTGCTCGACGAGGTTCTCGGCAAGCTGCGGCGGATGCTCGCCTACCGCGACCTGTACCAGGAAAACCAGGCCCTCCGCCGCGAACTGAACCGCCGCCACGACCCGGAACAGATCGTCGGTAAGTCGGCCGCGATGCGCAAGGTGTTCGACCTGGTGCGCCGGGTCGGGCCGACGCGCTCCATCGTGCTGATCACCGGCGAGAGCGGCACCGGCAAGGAGCTCATCGCCCGCGCCATCCACACCGCCGGCCCGGACCCCGACGCCCGCTTCCTGGCG
>CAZNSL010000042.1:5982-13868 GCA_964574975.1 uncultured Alcaligenaceae bacterium
GGCCATCCCGACGGACCTGCTGGAGAACCAACTGTTCGGCCACCGCCGCGGGGCGTTCACCGGAGCCGACCGCGACGCGCCGGGCTTGTTCGTCCACGCCGGCAACGGCACCGTCTTCCTCGACGAGATCGGCGAGATGGCCCCAGCGACGCAGGCGAAGCTCCTGCGGGCGATCGAGCAAAAGGAGGTGCTTCCGGTCGGCGCGAGCGAGCCGGTGCGGGTCGAGGCCCGCGTGCTGGCCGCGACCAACAAGGACTTGCGCAAGGAGGTGGCCGCGGGCCGCTTCCGCGAAGACCTGTTCTATCGGCTGAACGTCGTCACCATCGACCTGCCGCCGTTGCGCGAGCGGCGCGACGACATTCCGGACCTGGTCGAGTTCCTGCTGGCGAAGCAGGCGGCCGAGTTGGGCAAGCGCCGCACCGGCGTGTCGCACGAGGCGATGCAACTGCTGCGCGCGGCCCCGTGGCGAGGCAACGTGCGCGAGTTGGACAACGCCTTGCAGCGGGCGGTGATCCTCGGCGACGGCCCGTTGGTGACGCCGGCCGACCTGCCGCCGGACCTCGCCCCCGCGGCGAACGACCCGGAGGCGGTGGACGACTTGAACGAAGCGGTGCGGCGTTTCGAGCGGCGACACATCGAGCGGTTGCTCCGGCAGACGCCCGACAAGCGCGAGGTGGCGAAGCGGCTGGGCGTGGGCCTGAGTTCGCTGTATCGCCGGCTCGGCGAACTGGGCATTCCGCTGAAGGCCGAGGAGTGAGTGGCGACGCTTCCCACGCGGTTTCGGAGGATGCTGGGTACAACGGAATTGCTATTTGTGCGAAAGCCCGGCCTGAATCGTCTGCCGGCGCAAGTCCGGCCGGTAAATGCTCCCCTTGGGAGTTGACAATGCGACGGCAGGAGGTTCCAATCGAAATCAGCAAAGCGTTCGGCGGGATTGGAACGTAGGCGACCGAGGCGGCGGGTTTGCCGTGACGTCATTTGGCGCGCGAGATCATCGAGGCGACAGAATCACCCATGCCAGTCGTAGCCATTTACAACAACAAGGGCGGCGTCGGGAAATCAACGTTGACCGTCGGCCTCGCCGAGTTCCTCGCCGCGAACCGTCGGCGGTCGGTGCTGGTCATCGACCTGGACGCCCAGGCGTCGAGTTCTGGCTCGATTCTCGGCCGAACCGCGTTGGCGTTAGCGATCGAGTCGCGCCGAACCGTGGCGCAGTTCGCGGAATTGGCGCGGGCGGGCAAAGCCCCGAAGCACATTGCCCCATTCGTTACGGAGCGGCCGGCCTCGACGGCCCGCGGGACGAACCTGGAGAAAGTGGACGTACTCGTCCCCGATAAGCCCAGGATGCTGAGTTTGGAAGAGGCCATGTCGCACCCCCGCGACACCCTTGCCGTCCGCGACGGCATCAAGCAAGCGGTCTCGGCCTACGACTTCGTACTCGTCGATCTACCGGGCAACATCGACCGACGGTCCAGGCTCGCTATGGCGGCACTGGCCATGAGCGACTTCGTCCTGATCCCGGTCGAGCCGACCCAGATTTCGCTCAACGCCCTGCCGGACACGTTCGACTTGATCCACCACGCGCGGGAGTTCAACAAGAACGGCCGTCCGGCCGTGGTCGGCCTGGTACTGAACAAGGCCGACAAGCGAACCGAACAATATCGAAGCAAGTTCGGCCCGATTCTCCAGGCGTCCGCCCGCGGCGAGCTTCCGCCCGTCTTCGAGAACGCGATACCGGACACGCCGAAGTTGGCAACGGCCACGGACGAAATGCACGACTTCACGACCCTGAAGGAGCGGTTCGACACCTACTACGACCACGTTCGCAAGGTCGCACGGGAGTTGGAGGAGAAGTGCCAGAGCCAAATCGTCCCGGCCCCGAATATCGCGTCCGTCGGATACGGCGGCGTGCTCAAAGGCATTTTCGCGGCATTCGCTAATCGAAGAAAGAAGGCGACGAGCCGCGCGTCCACGACGACCTGAGCGCGGTTGTCGGCACGGCTCGGTTGCCGATGGCAATCGACCCGGAACTTGGCTCACGCACCGGCCGTATCGTCGACGAACGCAAGCCGGAACGTGCCGTGAATGCCGGCGTACTCGAAGACGCAGCGATTGAGTACGTCGAGGCCGATCAGCGCCTCGGCGTTCTCGCCGGGCCGGAAGCAGTCGGTGGCGACCGCCCGCAGCGTCGGGATGCGGTAGCTCCCGGTCGCCGACGCGAGGGTCAGGCCGACCATGTAGACATCCGTCTGATGCGGCTCGCCGAACGGCGTTGACGGCGTCAGCAGCGATGTGGTCGCCACCGGCGTCAGGTCGATGGCCCGGAAGACGCGGGGGGCAATACCAGTAATCTCCGCCCCCGTGTCGATGATGGCCGACACCGCAACGGGTTCCGGTACGGCAAAGCCCAACTTGCGAAGCAAGCGCGACCGCACCTCGTCCGGGCCGATCAACACCGTGACGACGGCTCCGGATCGCCCAAGCAGGCCGGAAATCAACGACATGAGTTTGCGCTACGCGAGAAGTACACCGGCTCCTCGCGCTCGGCGACCTGCTTGACCAGGAAGGGCGTCGTCAACGATCGTAGATAGCCCGCTTCGGCGGCCTCGTCGAACGTGTCCCAGGTCCCGACGACTTCGTCGCCGAAGATGAGGGTGTAGCGGTTCGCCTGACCGGCCGCGAGCAACTTGGGAAGTTCGCGGCGGAACGTCGCCAGCTCGCGTTCGAGGATCAGTGCCATACCCACACTGTCGCACGGCCGGCCGCCTCCGTCAAGGCACCCACGCCGGCCTACCGCCTGCGGCCCTTGCCTTGCAGGCTACCGATGATGTCCTTTGCCGCCTTCGTCAGCACGTCGGCGGCCATGTCGGTCAGCACGTCGCGGGCCTGCTCGCCAACCGTCTTTGCCGGCTCTTCTTCCGCGGCGGCGAGCGGGTCGCGGCCACCTTCGCGGCGTTCGATCGTCGAGACCATCGGCAGCGGTCCCGGCCCCGCCGGCTTCGTGGCCTTGCGCTTCGACGTTTCGATGGCGGCCACGAGCTTCTGCAACTGCTCCGTCGGTTGCTGGAACCAGTCCAGGCTCCAGATGCGGTAGAGCGCCCAGCCCTGACCCTGCAACACCTGGTTGCGCAGCCGGTCGCGATCGCGGGCCGAACGCGCGACCCAATACGAAGGTCCGTCGAACTCGATGCCGAGCAGGTAGCGCTCCGGGTGGTCTGGATCGACGACGGCCAGGTCGATGAACACACCCGCTTCACCGATCCGCGGCCGGGCCTCGTAGCCCTTCGCGGCCAACTGCTTCGCCACCAACTCCGGCAACTTGTCGCCACCGCCCGCCGACTTGTCGACGCCGGCTTCACCGCGCTGGGCGAACTCCAGGAAGGCGCGGAAGACCGCCGGGCCGCGGCCGGTCGCCCGCGTCAGGTCGATGTCCTCCGCCCGCAGCGACGAGAAGATTTCGCAGCGCCGCTTCGCACGGGTCATTAGCACGTTGAGCCGCCGTTCGCCGCCCGACGCCGACACCGGGCCGAAGTTCAGCGACACCTTGCCGTTTTCGTCCGGGCCGTAGCCGACCGAGACGAAGATCGCGTCGCGCTCGTCGCCCTGAATGTTCTCCAGGTTCTTGACGAAGAACGGGTCCGGGGCGTTCGGGTCGAAGAACGACTCCGTCGCCGGGTTCTCGCGGCGCAGCTTGTCCACTTCCTTCAGGATCGCGTCGCGCTGCGTCACCGAGAACGCGCCGACGCCGAGCGTCCAATCGGGGTGCTTTGTCGCATGGTCGATCACGGCCGTCGCTACGGCCTTCGCTTCGACCGGGTTGATGCGGTCGATGAACTTGCCGCCCTCGATGAAGTGGAACTTCAGTCCTAACTCGCCGGCTCGCTCCGGGCTGGGGATGACGTACAGCTTGCTCTCGTAGAACTCGCGGTTCGACACGGCGATCAACGACTGGTGCTTGCTGCGGTAGTGCCAGCGCAGCATTCGCTGCGGCATGTTGCGGGCCGCCGCCAGGCTCAGGATGCTCTCGACATCGCCGGCGGCCATCTCCACATCGTCGTCGCCCTTGACCTCGACGTCGCCGAGGACGACGCCGAAGAATTGCGTCGGCGGCATTTGCTTGTCGTCGCCGACGACGACCATCTGCCGGCAACGCGCGGCCGCACCGAGGGCTTCGACGGGCCGCACCTGGCTCGCCTCGTCGATGAGCAGCATGTCGAACTCGAGCGCACCCGGTTCGAGGAACTGCGCGACCGACAGCGGACTCATCATGAACACCGGCTTGACGGCCTGCACCGCCTCGCCGGCACGGGTTAACAGTTGCCGCAGCGGCAGGTGGCGGCGCTTCTTCTGCATCTCCTGCCGCAACAGGCCGACGGCCTCGCGCATCGACGGGCCGCGCGGCTTTCCGATATTCGCGTAGTGGTAGCCGGCCACCTCGGTGCGGGCGAGCAGGATGCGCTCCTGGTCGAGCGCCTGGAATTCGTCGATCAGGCGCTGGTGGCGAGTGCCCTCGAACGCGGCCAACTCCGGCCGATCGCGCAGCATCTGGCGGAAGATGGCCTCGCGGTAGGCGAAGGCGAACGCATCCGGCATATCGGCGGCGGCGACCTTACCCTCCTCGACCTTTTTGGCGAAGGTGCCGTCGCCGATGGCCCGCACTTTCGCCCGGCCGGCCGAGAAACGCCGCCAGTGCGGCAACCGCTGCGGCTGGTCGTGCCACGCCGTCAGCCGGTCGCGCAGGTCCAGGAGCGGTTCGTGCGCCGCCGGGCCGAGCTTCGTCAGCGACGGGTCGGCCGGGGCAGTGGATGCGAACGCCGCCGGCAGGTCGAGCTTCAGCGATTCGAAGACACCGTTCAGGTCGGTGACGAACGCCGTCAACTGTTTGTCGATGCTGTCGGCCGCCTTGCCGATGGCATCGCGGTTGTCGATGAGGCCGAGCATCGCCCGGAAGCGCGGCGAGGCGACGGCGGCGGTGGCCGCGTCCCACGATTCGATGGCGTCGATCTGCTTCCAGTCGGTCTGTTTGCCGAGCCAGAAGCGGCCGATCGCTTTCGCCCCGAGGTCGGCGGCGTCGAGCAGTTGCTTCTGACCATCGTTGTGGGCGTGGACCATGTCGAGGATCGCTTGCCGCTCCTCGTAGGTCGCCGGCTGGTCGCCCTTGAGCAAGCCGCGCAACGTGCGGCGGGCGGCGCGGTAACTCGGGAACAACATGCGGAACATCGACTGTCCGCGCTTGGCGTAGTCCTCCCGCGCCTGCCCCACGTCGGTCTCCCACGCCGCATCCTTGACGACGCTGGCGAGCTTGTCGCGCGCGGCGAGGATGGCGCGAGCGCGGTCGCCCATCGCCTTGAGCTTGTCGCGGTGGTCGGTCCAGTACGTCGTGGCGTGCGCCTGGGCGTCGATCGGCGGAGCGGCGAGAACTGCTCGTACCGTGCGCACCAGCCGCGCGATGTGCGCCAGCGTCGTCGGTGGGTCGTCGCCGAGTTTCTGGGCGAGCGTGCGCGCCTCGGCCCACGGCGCTTCGAGCTTCGCGGCCACGGCCGGCACTGCCGCGACCACGCGCTCCAGGTCGAGCGGCAACACCTGGTCGAGTTGCGAGCCGCGCCACGGGTGCTGCGTCGGCTCGCAGCCGAGTTCGGTTAGACCGCGCGAATACTCGGCCACGGCCTCGGCGTGTTGCTGCTGCTGTTCCAGCGGCCACTGCTCCGCGCCGGGCAGTTGAAAGTCGGGAATCTTGGCGTGCGATGCCCGCAGGTCGATCAACTCGGTGAGCGTGCGGTACGGCGTCAGCCCGCTCGGCGCAACCGGGGCGTGCAGGGTGGCGGCCACCTGATTGAGCTTGTCGCGGTCGGTCGTCAGCTTCTTCACCACGTCGGGCAAGTCCGTGGCCGGCAGCGGTTCGCCGAGCTTGAGCGTGCGGTCCACCTCCTCGTGGACGGCCTTTTTGCTCACCGCGTCGCTGTGCAGCTCCAGGCACATATCGCCCAGGCCGATGTTGTCGAGCCGGCGCTTGACGACTTCCAGGGCCGCCATCTTCTCGGCGACGAACAGGACCGTCTTCCCGGACTTGACCGCGCCGGCAATAATGTTGGTGATTGCCTGCGATTTGCCGGTGCCCGGCGGCCCCTGCACGATCAGGCTGCGGCCGCGGATCGCCTCCTCGACGACCAACGATTGCGAACTGTCGCAGTCGATGACGTGCGCGGTCTGTACCGGGTCGAGGATCGCATCGACGAGTTCATCTTCAGGGCAGATCGGCCCAACCGGGGCGAAGCCGTCCTGCAAGAGGGCGCGGATGAGCGGCCGGTCTTCGAGACGGCGTTCGGCCGGCCAGTTCGCTGGGTCGAGGTCGCGGTACATCAGCAGCTTCGAGAACGAGAAGAACCACAGCACCATGTCGTCGGCGAGAACCTCCCAGCCCTTGCAGTCGGCGACGGCCTTCTTGACCTCGGCGAAGTAAGCGGCCGGCGATAGTTCCTCCACGTCCGGCACGACGGGGAGTTCGACACCGCCGTCCACGGCGAGGCGGATCTTGAGGGTCAGGTTGGTGGTGATCTCGCCGCCGGTGTAGACGAGTTGGAAGCGCGTGCCGGCGTTCTGGCGTTCGAGCTTGACGGGGATGAGGAGCAAAGGCGCGTGCCGCGGCGTCTCCGGCTTCGCCTCCTCGAACCACTTGAGGAAGCCGAGCGCCAGGTACAGGACGTTGACGCCCTTTTCCTGGACGAGCGCGGTCGCGTCGGCGTTCAGGCCGCGCAGGCGGCGGTCGAGTTCGTCCGGTTCCAGGACGGTGTGCAGGACGTTGTCGCTGTGCCGCGTCGCGGGATCGACCGCGGGTGCGGCCAGGAGATTGGCGGCGGCCTTTTTGGTGACGCGTTTGGTAGTCGTCGCCTTCTTGCGGCCGCGCTTGGGCTTCTCCTCGGCGGCCGGCTCCTCGCCCTCCGCGGGCGGTTCGGCGGGTTCCTCCTCGGCCGGAGCCGCGGACGGGTCGATCACGCCCTGCTCGAAGCGCATCGGTTTCCCGTCGGTGACGAGCATGCCGAAGACCTGGTCGGCGAGTTCGTCCTTAATCTCCAGGCTCAGACCGCGCTCCTGGTCGCGGGCGGTGTTGAGGAGGCGGTTGACGGTGGACAGCTCCAACAGGTCGCGGCGGGCGAGTTCGAGCTGTTTGAGCAAGGCATCGGCACTGGCCATGCGGCCCTCGGTTGGCAGCGGCGAGGTGGTCGAACGTTATCCTCGATTGTGGAGCGCCGTGCCGGATCGAAAAGGGCGGCCGCTGGGTCGTCCCGGCCAAAATCGCGGAATTGGGCGCACCTCTTGCGATTGTGAGCTAGACTCCGGCCAGAAGGTCGAGAGTACCGCCAGGAGTCGATAATGTCACCGCTCCTTCGCACGACCGAACTCGCTCGCGCAATGCTGCGGCCGCGGATCGCGCAGCCGGTTGCGCACGGCGAGCCGGGCGTTGCGCAGTGGGACGTGACGACTTGGGCGCGGCACGGCGGTTGGCGCTCGTGCGCGGTCCACAGCCTCGCGGACGCCGGCGACCTGTGCGACTGGCTGGACATGCACGGGATCAGCGACCGCACATTCCAAATCGTCGATAACGACACGTTTGTGGTCGCCTGGCGATAACGCACTTTTTCGATTGCCCCCACCACCGCGAGTAAGAAGCGTGGAGCCGCCGTCCGTGGCGGCTCGGGTGAGCGGTCAGCGAACGAAGTTGAACCCAATCGAGAAGCCCGGTCGGGCGTAGTACGGATAGCCGTACCCGTATCCGTAGCCGTAGTTGCGATACCCGGAGTAGGGATAGCCGTACCCGTAGCGGTAGTAGCTCGGATAGCCGTACCCGTAGCGGTAGTAGCTCGGATAGCCGTACCCGTAGCGGTAGT